>JAAERS010000272.1 GCA_024230095.1 Gammaproteobacteria bacterium
CCTTTCGCATCGATGTTGATTGTTGCTGCACCACGAAACATAAAACCCACCTTTTATGAGTATATTTGGGAAATAAACCCACTATTACCCACTTTTTTCCACACTCAAAGTTTAGGCAGATTTAGGCAATATTGCAAGTGCAAAAAAAAGCTCATGGACAAGTCAGTAAATAGCTAGCAAAAAGCATGGCAAGATTGGTAGACAACAAACTAGCGCCCTGCCCAAACCCTAGGAAGCTTGGCGCCATTAAACACCCGCCCCGAGTACAGCAGAAACTGGAAAAACTTACTTAAGGAAACAGTTTAATATGACATCATACACTCTACTAGGCCACGCAAGCCGCTTACCCCTATAGAGAACTAAGACACCTGTACCACCTGACTTGGCACTAACAGATGAGAGCGCACTAAAGCCGTAGCTTTAGGAACATCACGTTGCATAACCGCCTGCACAAGATCTTCATGCTCTTTTTGGTTTACGTCAAAGGCCGCATGGCCAGCGTTATGACGCAACCACAGATTGCGATAACGAGAAGCCTTTTCATACAAGGCCCAGCGCGCCTGCAGCAGCTGTTGTGAACCACAACCAGACACAATCGCCAAATGAAACGCCTGATGCAAATGCTCCCAGTCCTGCATATTGCCATCCATCA
Source organism: Gammaproteobacteria bacterium (assembly GCA_024230095.1). Taxonomy (GTDB): domain Bacteria; phylum Pseudomonadota; class Gammaproteobacteria; order Pseudomonadales; family Balneatricaceae; genus Njordibacter. The sequence goes on from JAAERS010000272.1 coordinate 653, forward strand.
GTAGCTGAGCATTAACGTGAAGTCGATGGGCTGCGGCAACGATATCTCCTTCCCATACATCATCACCACGCATTATTGCCAACTCAACACACAGTGCTTCTAGGTGAGCTCGCGCATCATAAATATCAACCATTTCAGCTTGTGATGTCGGGTGCACGCGATAACCCCGCTGATCCTCTGCCACCACCAACTGCTCTACAATTAGCTGAGATAAGGCTTCACGTAAAGGGTTCACTCCTACCCCATAGTGTGCTTTGAGGGCCACCATTTTCAACTTTTGGCCAGGCTCAAAATAACCGGCAAGAATATCCTGCTTGAGCAGTTGCATCACCTTTACAGCCGAGTTTTCTTTACTCACTCAATAACCCACTCAACAATTCCATCACAAGCATTATTATAACACTAAGCGACTGGTCTCATCACCAAGCTATGGCCATGATCACGCAGCCATTGCTTGGCATTTTGATAATCTGGACAATAAATCCTAAGCAGGTGCCAAAATGCTTTTCCATGATGCATATATCGCAGGTGACACAGTTCGTGGACCACGACATAATCAAACACAAACTCTGGCGCCATTGCCAACAGCCAGTTAAATTTCAGATCGCCACAACTACTGCAACTGCCCCATCTGGCACTAAAGCGCCGTACGGTGATTTGGCCAAGCGACTGAGCATTACAATGCGTCATAACTTGCTGCCAATAGTTTACGCGATGCTCGACAAAGCCTAGAGCTTGCTCCTTATACCAGTTCTCTAACAAACGCTGCTTGCTCGCCAAACTTTGTTGACGCCTAGTCAGCTCACAAAACAACTGATTTTCTACAACCCGGATTCTATGCAGCTTGGCCACGACCATGGTGAGCCGCAAATTCCGACCCAGAAGTGGCCAGTTTTCGCCATCTAGTAAACGCTGAACCGAAGCCTTTGGCAAAGCCAATTGTTGGCGCTGTTTTTCCAGCAACCAAGCGCGTCGTCCATTAACTGCCAATTCAAGTTCAGCCACGGGTAAACCATAAGGTACTTGCAGTGTAATACACCCATCCATTACCTTGAAACCAATAGTGCGGCGGCGCTTACTAACCTGCAAAACACAATCGAGCTGGCCAACCCTGAATTGGGCTATAGACTGAGTTAAGCGTTGGGCAAAGATAGCAGGCAGAAGTGACATAACTGACTAGTGTGTCGGTTTGTTGAAATACTCATGAAAAGAATTGAAAGCCCGCCGTAAGCCGGGTTCTGTCGTGGACAGCCATTCATCTAGGACCTGCGTCACCACAAATCTCAAGCGACCTACCCGGTTCCAGCGCGGGTCACGCCTATAGGAACCCTATTTGGTCTTGCTCCAGGTGGGGTTTACCATGCCGTTGGATGTTGCCATCAACGCGGTGCGCTCTTACCGCACCCTTTCACCCTTACCGCCCGCAAAGCGGGGTTGGCGGTCTGCTCTCTGTTGCACTGGCCGTGGGTTCACACCCCCCAGGCGTTACCTGGCACCTTACCCTATGGAGCCCGGACTTTCCTCCCCTTGGATAAACCAAGCGGCGACTGTCTGGCGGACTTTCAGGCGGCAGAATAGCGACCTTAAGCGACAATTACAAGGTTTAATTATTGCCATTCACTGAATGTCCTAACAATGTTGATAGACAAGCGCCATACAATAGAATTACTGAGCCACTAAACAAGCCTTATTTACCTTGCAACATTAGGGCCCGATCGTATAAAGCTTGTTTCTTATGAGGCGTTAACTTGGCCGCCACAGCCGCGGCCTTTTTGATAGGCAGCTGCTCTAATAACACCAGTAGCATCTTGTCAGTAGCGGCATCCATCGCCGCCTTTTCCGCTACAGGTGCCGCAGCTAAGATCAAAACAAACTCGCCCCGTTGCTGATTACTATCCGCCGTTAACCAAGTTTGTATTTCAGCAATGGTGCCACTATGCACTGTTTCATAGGTTTTGGTTAATTCCCGCGCCACGACCAAGTGCCGCTCACCACCCAATACCTTGAGCATATCAGCAACACTGCCCATAATACGATGGGGAGATTCATAGAACACATGTGTATAAACGGCTTCTTGAAGGCCTTGTAAAACCTGGCAACGATGACTAGACTTGGCAGGTAGAAAACCCATGAATGTAAATTTGTCTGTAGCCACACCAGCGACGCTCAAGGCAGCAATCAATGCACTGGGACCAGCAATAGGCACGACCTTAAAACCAGCCTCACGCACAGCACTGACTAGATGGTAGCCCGGGTCTGAAATCAACGGTGTGCCGGCATCAGAAATAAGGGCCACCGACTGACCTTGCTGTAAACGGGTAACAATGGCCTGACTGCGTTGACGCTCATTGTGGTCATGCACGGCCATCATGGGTGTAGTAATAGCAAAATGTTGCATCAAGGGAGCACTATGACGAGTATCTTCAGCAGCAATCAAATCCACCTGCTGCAAGGTCTCAATAGCTCTGGTACTCATATCCTGTAAATTGCCTATCGGGGTGGCGACGACAAATAGGGTAGGTGTATTCATGTTATAACTTTCTCTGTTGGTCGCTCACATGGCCTAAAAGTGGAATAATGAAGTGAAATATAAGGCAACTAATCCAGTGCGACGATGTCCAATCAGCTTATCTGATAAGAAGGTTATTGTAACCCAAATCCAAGTCCCATTAAGCATGACCAACCAATCATCTATGCAAAATACCCAATACCGAGTGCGCCGAGCCCTAAAACGTCTCTTGGTAATAGTCGGATGCATCACCTTATTGGCCGGCTGTGAACCCAATACTCGCCCCCAACAAAGCCAAACATCAGCACCCGCTCCAATATTGGAACCAAGCCCTACACTGGAAGCAAACCCTACACCTGAATCAAGTTCTGCATCAAAACCCAAACCAACACCAGAACCTTTGGTCATCAACCTAGATTTAACTACCGCACAATATAACGATCAAGTAACACCAGAAGCAGTAGCGCAAGCACCTGCCGCACCAACGGAAGTCAGTGTCATCGTGATAGAGGCCGACATGCAAGAGACCCTGCAACCAACCCAAGATCAAGTCCAAGTCCAAGAGCAAGACCAAACAACTCAACAGCCTATTACCGAAGAAAATGCGGCTACAGAAGATACCGCACCGGCTGTCAACAATGAAGTCGTCCCGGAAATGACAC
>JAAERS010000273.1 GCA_024230095.1 Gammaproteobacteria bacterium
GATAGCTTTGATGGCAGACATAACAGGGGTTATTTACCTGATCTGTTTTGGTATAACATTGCGGCGGAATAGGTGCCTCTTTGTTATAAACTTGATCGGCAGCAAGCCATTTTTTTGCTGGTGCATAGTCTGCTTTGCGCTCAGAGCTTTGATAAGCGTCATCAATGACGTTGCCGACATGTTGTATTTGTGAAGTTGGTAACTGCTCACTATCGCAGCCAATAATTAAAATTGAAGTTAATAGCAGTAATAAAACGCTGATTGTAGATGTTTGCATGATTTGCTCTCTTTTGCAGATAAACGAAAAAAGGTGCTCAAGCTAAACTTGAGCACCTAGTCAGGAACTGACTGTTAGTCATTTACAGAAGGATCATACATCCATAAAGTATTATTCGCCTGACCACCATCTTCACCAATGATGATGCGACCATCTTCCATAACAACAACATTATCAGGTTGAGATAATCCGTTGGCATCACACGCTTCAATGCCTTCAACATTACGTTCGGTTGACCCCATTAATACCGGCTCTATACGGGTAACATTGTAGTCATCCATCAATGGCATGCGGTATACACCGCCACAGTCTTTAACGCGCGCATTTAGGGCAATATCGCCTTCACCATCAATCATGCCTTTATCCATGTCAGCAATGGCAAAATAGACATAAGCAGTGGTATTAGCATCACCATCTTCAACAAGGGTTTGCGCACGAGTTGTGTTGATGTTGATACCTTCAAATTTACGCCACTCTGCTGTTGCGCCCTTAGCTCGAGCCGCTTTTCTCGACTCAAGGAAAGCAATACGATCGTCCATAGCTTTACCGGCAGTCACAGTACTTGGGTAAGTTTCGGGTCCTTCATAACCGTCTGTTACTGCTGCAGTAGATTGCGTATCGGCTACACCATAAGTTGCCTGACCCGCAGCCCAAGCAATGGCATCAGCGTCAGTGAGGTAATTACTGCGACCTTCAACATAGCTATCGGTGTCGATAGCGTCATATTCGGCAATCCAGCTTTCAATGGTTGCTTCATCGCCGCTGGCTAACGCTATCCAAGTAATGTCAAAACCGGTTAC
>JAAERS010000274.1 GCA_024230095.1 Gammaproteobacteria bacterium
CTCATGCGCAGTAACAACTTGATAAGGTGGTAGATGGCGGTCACCAGTGCTATAGCGCCAACAAAAAATAGCGTCATACCAAGAAAAACTTGCAAATAGATGGGCTGATCCATACTCCAACTGTTGAAAGACAGCCATTGATCTACTACATTTTGCATGTCACTTTTACCTATACTTGAAACTATGCGTATGTCTAATATCGGCAAGTCGTCACCAAACTGTATGCAATGTCAGTATTTTTATATTACTTGGGATAAGAAATTTCCCCGAGGATGTCGCTTGTTCAATATGAAATCGAAGAGCCTGCCTATGCATGAGGTGTTGCGAATTGATGGTCATCCCTGCCGCGGTTTTGTACCTCAGGTCGTCAAAAAGTAGGGGTATAATCGAGCATCAACCCAGAAGTGATATCCTGTCTTGGTCTTAACTACTAGTCTTGAATCAGCATAAAGTGTTGCTCAAAGACTTTGCCCTGCCGGCTGTAGTAATGGCCCTGGAAGAAAAAAAGCGACCATGCCATGGAACCTATCCAAAAGTTCTCTTCATTGCTCCAGTAATTTTCGGACTCGATACCCGGAAAGGCGTTGACATCAATAGAGGGGGAGCGGCAATCTGGCTGCACCAGCGTGTTCATTTCCTCGATCTTTGGTACACGCCAATTCGTCAAGCCTGCAACTTGAGCCTGGGCGGCCCAGCTCTGGGCGTCTTCAAAATTACGCATGATGGCATAGCCTTTGCACTTGCCGTCGGCCCATATTTGGCCGGCGCTGCAGCGAAACCAGGTATAACCGGTAGCACGATCAGTGAGCGTGCCATTGCCATGGTCGTTATATTGAGCGCTTACCGGCTTGTCAGCAAATAAATCGTGGCAGGGCGGGGCTTTGTCCACCACGGCCCAAGTCAAGCCAGAAATTGTGCAGCCCATGACCAGTATAGTGAGTTGGATAACCAGTCGATTAAGTAATTTGTGATACATTTACGTCACCTCAAGATACATCGTGCTTAACCCAAGGGGTTAAAACGTCCGGGATTCAGATAATCAAATCTTCTATGGCAAGCATGCCAATAGTCAGTGAGATTATGTTAGCATGATTTTTGATTGGCTTGCTGCTGTTAACTATATAACCGTAGCTGATTCGTTGATAGCATTAAGTTTTTTGAATTTCTGCCGATAGGGCAGTAAAGGTTAGTTACCAGCTTACCCTAATAGCTGGTGCAATTGGTCAAGGAGTTGCGGATGGATTTAGCCACTATAATCGGATTTGTCGGATCCTTTGGTATTGTTGCGATAGGTATTCTTATTGGCGGACCAATGGGGCTTTTTGTGAACGGTGCCTCGATATTCATCGTGGTACTTGGCTCCCTAACCGTGGTAATGATGCGCTCTTCAATGGGTGATTTTGTGGGAGCGGCTGGCTTGGCAGGTAAGGCCTTTGCTGACAAGGTTGATAAGCCAGAAGACCTCATTGAAAAGGCCGTAGAGCTGGCTACTATTGCTCGTAAAGACGGTATGATTGCTCTGGAATCTCAAGAAGTTTCGAACGAATTCTTGAATAAAGGCATGGGCATGCTGGTTGACGGCCAGGATGGCGCCGCCATTAAGTCTGCGTTAGGCACCGAAGCCGGTATGGCGGTACGCCGGGCTAAGGCTGGTGCGGCGATATTTGAGGCTTGGGGAGACTTTGCTCCGGCCATGGGTATGATCGGCACCTTGGTTGGTTTGGTACAGATGTTGGCTAATATGGGTGATCCGAAATCCATCGGTCCGGCCATGGCTGTAGCCTTGCTTACAACGCTTTATGGCGCGGTTATCGCTAATATGGTGGCCTTTCCCATTATGCAGAAATTGGATCAACGGTCGGAGGCCGATGCTGTTAATAATGAGCTGATAATCAAGGCCCTATTGTTCATTTCTGAGGGTGGTAACCCGCGTGTTATGGAAGGTATGTTATATAGCTACCTGTCTCCCAAGGTGCGATCCAAGTTGGAAGCTGGTGGCTAAGTAGCGTTGCATAAACGTCTACTGAGTCCGGAGTAAAGCGCATGGCTGAAGAAGAGCTACAAGAAGAAGGTATTGAAGGCACCGAGGGTGAAGAACAGGAGGCCGAGCAGCCACCTGTTGATGAAGCTGATGAAGCCCCACCGCCTGAAGAGGAAGAGGCACAGGAGTGTCCTCCTTGTAAAAAGGGTGCGCCTCTGTGGATGGCCACCTTTGCTGATATGGCGACCTTACTGATGGCATTTTTCGTCTTAATTCTTTCCTTCTCAGAAATGAAGACCCTCAAATATATTCAAATTGCCGGTACCATGAAAAGTGCCTTTGGTGTGCAAAAGGTGGTCAGCGTGCCTGATCCGCCTAAGGGTACGAGTATCATTAGCTTATCGTTTAGCCCTACCCAAGCCCAGCAGAGTGTTATCGATCAGGTGAAACAACAAACCACTGATCATGATATGAAAAATGTTGAGCTACAAACCAAAAAGAAGAGCCACGACTATGATATTAACGCCGAGGTAGAGAATGTTAAGGAGGCCCTGAAAGAAGAAATTGCCAAGGGGCAGGTTGAGGTTTATGCCGACGAGCAGCAAGTGGTGGTAGAGCTCCAAGGACCTGGTACCAGCGGGGAGAACGACAGCGGCTCGTTAAATCAGCAAGGCGTTAAGCAGGGTCGTCGTGATGGTGAAAGTACAGATAGTGCTGACAGCAATGTGCAGGGCTCTGGACAAGGTGATGCTGAGCAGCAGCAAATGAGTCAACAGTCCGAGGATACCCAAGCACAGTCTAATCAACAGTTAGGTGTTGTGTCTGAAGGGACCATTGAGTTGTATGCAAAAATTGCTAAGGCCTCACAATCGACTACCGCTGAATTGCAAGTTGTGGATATGAAAGAGCAACAACAACAGCAGCAGGACCAAGAACAAGAAGAGCGTAATCGCCAACTGGAAGCCAAGGCCGATGAAGCCGTATCAGACTTGTCAGTGGTATTGTCCGATGCCATTAACCAGGGTTTGGCCGAAGTCGAGCGCGAAGGTACCAAAATCGTGGTACGCATTCCTGAAAAAGGCTCCTTCTCTTCTGGTGATGCTAGTCTCAATCCATCGGCTTTGCCCGTGATTCGGGCCATGCAGGATGTGATTAAACAAAATCAAGGCAAGGTGGTGGTGTCCGGTCATACTGATAATCGTGGTATCGGTGCTGGTAGTGACTTCCACAGCAACTGGGATTTATCGGCTGTGCGAGCGGCGGCTGTGGCTGATGC
>JAAERS010000275.1 GCA_024230095.1 Gammaproteobacteria bacterium
ACTGGTACAGCGTGTGAACCAGTGTTAGGTATAGCTGCCTCAAGCTCTGTTAGCTTTTCGCTTTGTGCTGTGTGTAAATTATAATCTGATTTGGTTAGATTTTCGTAAACTGTGCCGGTGAAGACATCGTTGCGTAATACTGCATAGCTCATAGGTTTTTCCTTCCTGTTTAAAAAATTATCCCATCAGTGGTGATAGCTTTGTTATTCTGTGACAGCGTGCCAGTTGCGCCGTTGGCTGTAATTATACCGCCATCTTTCACTGCAATGTCATAATCATACGCGCCATTACATACCGTATCTGTTGCGTTGATTGCTCCACCCCTCATGGCTATAAAGCCATACTGTGGTGAATTGATGAAGCCAGCGCCTGGTAACACATCGGCAGTTGATCCTGCACCAATACTCAAAACGCCATGCTTTCCGATGTTTAGAGACGTTGCGCCGAACTGGAAAACCGTATCTATTTTAGGCAATACGCCGCCCATTGATACGCCGAAGGCTGGGTAGGCTTCTAGCTCATAGTCGGTAGTTGAGAAGTCAACTGTCAAAGCTGAATCGTCTATAGTGACAACTGCGTCTTGGCTTCTGATAGTAACAAAACCGAACTGCTGGCCGCGCACTAGCACCTGTTCACTCATCACATAGCCAGACAGCAAAGTTGCCACTACTGTGATGCCGTTGGCTGAATACTCTGGGATCTTCGCGGTTAAACAATCAAATAGAATAGTGAGTGTTTCAAAATCACCGCCTGCGCCGACTGTCACGG
>JAAERS010000276.1 GCA_024230095.1 Gammaproteobacteria bacterium
ACATCACAATCAAAAGCCAGTCATACCAAGGGATCACCCCACCCCCTCCCCTGCAAACTCTGCAAAAGGGGGCCGCCTAGGCCCCCAGCAGCAGCCAAAGGGGGCATGGGGGGGTAGGCACGGGCTTTTGCGTAAATATGGGTAGCTCACCGCCCAGCGAATTTGAGCATTCTCAATAAGCCATCCTTATCGAGATAAGGTGAGGATACCCACCCCGGCCTTTAGAGCCCTTTACGCCTTTAGAGGCCTTTAGAGGTAGAGCGTTGTGAGTTGCTATAGAGGGAGTTCTAAGGGGCTGTAATATAAACGTGTTCTGTACAGAACACTTATGGCTGTACTGCTAGCTGGCAGTTGTCCACCGATGGTGGAAGTATTTGATTTAGGACGTGAATGCGGTCCTGTGTATGCGTTGTTGTGGGAGAGCGCCTTTGAGGATGTATCCGGGAAGGGTAAGTCTGCGCATGGTGGAACAACAGCTTGGAGTGTGAAAGGGATAGCCAACCAATGCGGGTTGGGTAAGGCGACTGTCATTAGTGCTTTAAAGAAGTTGCTTGATGCAGGGTTTATTCAGTACGCGGGTTGGGCCTGGGGTAACGGTTCTCCGAAGCGTCGTTGGAGGGTTACACATCCAAAGCATCTGGAGGCAGTTCGTCATGCGATCAGCGTGATGGGTTTGCCATCTCTTAACTACAAGGAGACTGCGACTAATGGCTGGACGATTGAACCAGGTACAGAACGAGGATGCGTGGCAGAGGGTGCAGAACGGAGCTAAGGCGAGAGCAGCTGAAGCATTAGTGAGTGGTGGTCGTCGTGATCAGTTGACGCATTTGGAGCGTGGTTATTACGACGCAATGAA
>JAAERS010000277.1 GCA_024230095.1 Gammaproteobacteria bacterium
CCATATTCACCACCACCACTAGCATATCTAGTGCCATTGATACCATCACCAAGGTAGAGTACATTTGGATTTTGTTTTGCTGCATCCCAGGCACGTTCTGCAGTTGCTAAACATTTATTGGCAAAGTCAGCATCATAAGCTGATAGTAATCGTGCACATTGTGCCCCAGTTGCTGCAACATTTAAGGTCGCAGTCGTTGTTGGGGGTACCAAGCCCCGTTGTTGGTTATCTAGGTGAGGCATTAACGGGATGCCGGTCCAATTTAAGTCATGCATTTTATGATGCACCATACCGGCTTTGTTTTGCCCTTCAGGTACTTGCATGGCTAGCATAAAACGCATTTGCCAGCGAATTTCATCTAAGACATCAGGAATACCATTACCACTTTCAGGGATATTTAAAGTACCGTCAGCAAATCGACTAGCACTATTACGCAAGTGTAAAGCCGATTCATACATGTTCGCTAATTTCCACACAGAAATACCGCCATTAACGACGTACTTACCGTGATCGCCTGCGTCATACCAGCCATAGGGAACATCTAAAGAATAG
>JAAERS010000278.1 GCA_024230095.1 Gammaproteobacteria bacterium
ATGTTGCCGGAAACATTGGCATTAATCACCAGTGGATCTCATAAGAAAGGTGACGTGCTAGCTGTAGCACGTATCGCTGGTATTCAGGCAGCCAAGCGCTGCAGTGACATGATTCCCCTGTGCCACCCGCTGATGCTTAGTAAGGTTGCGGTTGAGTTACAACCTGAAATTGACCAAAATCGTGTGCGTATCACTAGCATGTGTAAGCTTAATGGTCGCACAGGTGTTGAAATGGAAGCCCTATGTGCAGCTTCCACCGCCGCCTTAACCTTGTATGATATGTGTAAAGCGGTTGATCGTGGTATGACTATAACGGGTATGCGGGTATTGGAAAAAATGGGTGGCAAAAGTGGCCACTGGCAAGTGGAGTCAGTGTAATGGTAAGTGTGCTGTTCTTTGGGCGTCTTAAGGAGGAGCTGCAGTGTGCGCAAATGGAATTAGAGTTGAGCGCCTCAGTGTCCGTATCACAACTTAAGCAACTGCTAGTGTCGAACCATGAAAGTTGGCATGGTTTATTGTCGGATGATCAAGTATTGGTGGCAGTTGACCAGGTCATGGCTACCTTGACTACTGAGGTCCCTGTTGATGCTGAGGTCGCCTTCTTTCCGCCAGTAACCGGTGGCTAATCATGTTGGCTATTCGTTCATCGCTGTTTTATATTTATCTCGTTTTCATTTCTATAGTGGCATCTGCCTTGCTGGTGCTGACGGCGCCAGTGGTCGGTCGTCACTATCGCTTTGTTTTTGTTCGATTTTGTAATTTGAGTATCATTTATGCCATGCGTTGGTTGTGTGGTATTCGTTTTCAAGTCGAAGGCAGGCAGCACCTAGACAAGAAACAGGCCATGGTTGTTGCTTCCAATCACCAGGGTGATTGGGAAACATTTTACTTGCTGACTATGGGCATACCGGTCAGCACTGTACTAAAAAAAGAACTGTTGTTTATTCCTTTTTTTGGTTGGGCCTTAGCTATGCTAAATCCCATTGCTATTGATAGAAAGAAGAAGTCCAATGCGCTTAAACAACTAGCAGAACAGGGTTGTGAGCGGTTGCATAACGGCATATCAGTATTGATTTTTCCTGAGGGGACGCGAATCCGACCCGGGCGTTTGGGGCCCTGTACTAAAGGCGCGGCCATGTTAGCCAGTAAAGCGGGAGTGCCCATTTTGCCTGTGGTCCAGAATAGCGGTTATTTGTCGCCACCAAAGAGTTGGATCAAGAATCCTGGCTTAGTGACGGTGCGCATAGGTCAGCCCATTGTGGCCGATACCAGTAAGCAAATGCACGAAAAGATGGTGAGCTGGCTGGAGTTGAACTTGGCTGAAATTGAATCTAAATAGTTGGTATATAGGTCAGGCTCTAGTCCGAGCCATTAAACAATGGTGCTAGCTGGTCGGATTGAAGCCAAACCAGCTGCACTCAAACTTGATTTACCAATCAATCAACATATCTTGTGAATACCAAACTTGCGTTGGTACCACCAAAACCGAAGCTGTTAGACATCACCGTGGTGAGGTCAATATTTTCCTGCTTTTCGGTGACGATGGGCATGCCACTTGCCCCCTCATCTAAATCGGTGATGTTGGCTGATGCCGCGATAAAGTTGTTCTCTTGCATCAATAAGCTATAGACCGCTTCCTGCACACCGGCGGCACCCAAAGAGTGACCTGACAAGGACTTGGTTGAGGTGACGCGTGGACATTGGTCGCCAAATACTTCTTTGACTGCTTTGAGCTCCTGAATATCACCAGCAGGTGTGCTGGTGCCGTGAGCGTTGATGTAGTCGATTGAACGGTCGCCAATGGTGCTCATGGCTTGTTGCATGCAGCGTGCAGCACCCTCCCCAGAAGGGGCTACCATGTCATAACCGTCGGAGGTGGCGCCATAGCCAACTAGCTCGGCATAAATTTTGGCGCCACGTGCTTTTGCGTGCTCTAGCTCTTCAATTACCAGCATGCCGCCGCCGCCAGCGATAACAAAGCCGTCGCGGTTGGCGTCGTAGGCGCGAGAAGCGGTTTCTGGTGCATCATTGTATTTGCTGGAGAGCGCGCCCATGGCGTCAAACAAAAC
>JAAERS010000279.1 GCA_024230095.1 Gammaproteobacteria bacterium
GCTCGATAATAAGCGGAAATTTCTATCTTGTGGCACAAGGTCATCTAAATTTGTCGCATCACAAGTATTCCCTGGTGGTTCATAGGCATTGTTTAAAATCAACTCAGCAGTGGATGAAGCACATTCGCCACTACATGAGGCTGCATTGCCTAATGGCATACTGGTTTCTATATAGCTGGTTAGCTCAGCGAGGCTATATGTATTTGCTAGCCCTAGCAGTGATGTTCTGCCATTACCTTCGCTGCCGTGGCAACCTGCACAACCTTTTTCATTATAGTATTCACGACCAACCAGATAGGTGTCCGTCACTTTATCGAATACCGCCAGTAGGGTGTAAGATAAAGCATCACCAACCACCAATTGTGTATCGGCTGCACTTGGATTAACCAAATAAGCAACACCTGAACCTTCCCAATGAGTAAACTCTAAACCCGGTGACTCAGCATCGGCGCTAATATCAACTATGGTGCCAGGGGCAAATAATTTACCCGAGAGGTTGTCGCTCCCTGCAAGCGTAACAATACCATTGCCCACTTGAATTTGAGTACCGTTTTCAATGCCATCACCGGTTGGAGGCTCAGTCAACCATTGGTCGTCGTACCAAGCTGGATTAGCTCGGTTAAAGGTTAAATCAATGGTTTTATTTAGCCCTGCGTTACTGAAAAGAATATTAGTATCGCCCTCATTATTAGCCCATTCGACAGGAACAGTGATTCGCATCCAGCTACCACCATATTCTGGTGATAGTTGATCTAACGCAATACCTGGCCAATCACCTGAGCGAATAGTCTCTACACCATCTTGGTTGGTCCAGATATGTGCAGTGGGTGTCGCCCAATCACTCGGTTTATTAAAGTAGAGGAATTGTGCTTGACCGCCATTTTCAACAGTGATTGTCGCTGACTCACCTTGATATTCAGCGGTAATTGTTGCAATGCCTGCGGTATTCCCGCCAGTAATGATACCCGTTGATGATACAGCAGCAATAGCCTCATTACTCGTGCTCCAAGTGGCTGCAAGTGTAACGCCGATATCACCACTACCTGAGGTTGCTATGGCAATGACTTGGCTTGCTTCATCCTCAATGAGGTTAACCGTGTCGGGGCCAATCA
>JAAERS010000280.1 GCA_024230095.1 Gammaproteobacteria bacterium
ATCTCGGCAGCTAGGTGCTTCTTTTTAACAGCCTTAAAATACTCATTGGAGGCAAGATTGACGAGTATTGGATGGCTTTCTTGGGCCAGTTCCTGATTGAGTTGTTCGGTGATCTGATGGTCCCAAAAGGCATACAGGTCTTTGCCTTTGGCATTGGCCAGTTTGGTGCCCATCTCTAGACGATAAGCCTGCATTAAATCCAGTGGGCGTAGCAAGCCATATAAACCAGATAAAATACGTAGGTGAGCCTGGGCCCACTGCAAATCATCGGCGCTCAAAGAAGCAGCATCTAAGCCGCTATACACATCGCCTTTAAAGGCCAGCACGGCTTTTTTGGCATTGTTGCTGTCAAAGGGCTGTTGCCAAGAGCCATAGCGGGCAACGTTAAGCGCTGCCAACTTGTCACTCAATTTCATCAGCGCGGCCAGATCTTGAGGGCTGATACCCTGCAATTGGTCTATAAGCTCTTGCGCCTGCGTTAACATGGTAGGTTGGCTGTAGGTGTTAATCTGAGTAGGTGTGTCGTAATCGAGAGTTTTAGCGGGCGATAGGACGAGAATCATAGTCAGCTCTTGGGGTTGTGTATTTGGGGCATCGCAATGCCTTTAAATATCCAGTTTAAAGATTTTAACACTGGGGCTCAAGTCATAGCGATGTTAAACTAGAAGCATGATATCCCGCCCACAACTATTACACGCGATCATGCAGCAGGCCCAGCAAAAAACGACACTATTCGTCGCTATTGATGGTTATGCTGGCGCTGGCAAGTCAACTTTAGCCACCTGGTTATGTGAGCAGTTGTCACACTGTCAGATAATTAGACTAGATGATTTCTATCGCCCCTTGTCCAAGCTGCAACAGCAATTACAATGTGCCAAGGCGGTGCAGGCTTATTTTCCTGCTGCTTATGTGGTCGATCAGGTATTACAACCTTTGCACAATGGTGACAGTGCCTCATGGCATGCTTTGGACTGGTTGACGCAAACTTTGTTGCCCGCTAAAACTATTCATCCCCATGGCGTCATTTTATTGGAGGGCGTGTTTTCTACTATTGGTGAATTGCAGCCCTGGTTAGACTGTTCGGTGATGGTAAGTATCAGTAGTAAAATTCGCCACCAGCGTGTGATTGCTAGGCCGCAGCCAAGCACCGATTGGTGGCGACATTGGCAAGCTACAGAAGATTGGTTTCATAAACGTTACGATACCCTGCATCAGGTGGACTGGGTATTGGCGGGTGATTCTGATGGATGCGCAAATACCACTTGATCTTAATAGGGTCCATGAAGCTGGACAGTTTTGATGACAGCCGTTTAATTGGCATAAAACATGCCGAAATAGAAGGGCTGATATTTGTAGTTGGCGTCAGCCCTTGGTCTGCGTGTGGTTGCATAAAGTCAAGCCTATTGGCGTAAAAAAGAGTAGATTTTTTACTTGATTTTAGCACCGTGAAAATCTATATTTAGTGCCGGCTAGGTAGTTTGTGCACTAGATGTAGTGTTTTTGTGTTAAACGATCACTATTGATCATGAGCGTATTTGAGTCACGCTCTTGCTGACCCCTTGCTGGGACTGACTATCGTAAGCCTAATCTTATAATAAGAAAAATAACAAAAACTATAGTTTAAATAACGCAAAGGCACAAAGGCACGATATGCAAGACTTAATGGTGACGAAGCGCGCTGGTGAGCAGGAAAAAATCGACCTGGAAAAAATCCACCGTGTGATCCATTGGGCCGCAGAAGGTTTGCAAAATGTTTCTGTATCCCAAGTAGAAATTAAATCCCATATTCAGTTCTTCGACGGCATCCGCACCGAAGATATTCATGAAACAATTATAAAGTCAGCTGCTGATCTGATCTCGGAAGAGACGCCGGATTACCAGTATTTGGCTGCCCGTTTGGCTATTTTCCATTTGCGCAAAAAAGCCTTTGGTCAATTTGAACCACCGCACTTGTATGAGCATGTGCAAAAGATGGTGGCAGACAACCGTTATGACCCCGCACTGTCAACTGACTATACAAAAGCCGAATACGAAGAGCTAAATCACCATCTGGATCATGCCCGAGACATGAACTTCAGCTATGCGGCTGTTAAACAGATGGAAGGTAAGTATCTAGTTCAAAACCGTGTCAGTGGAGAAATGTACGAAAGCCCTCAGATCCTTTATATGCTGGTGGGTGCCTGCTTATTCTCTGGTTATCCCAGAGATGTGCGTTTGGATTATGTAAAACGTTTCTATGATGCTTGCTCATTATTCAAGCTGTCACTACCGACGCCTATTATGGCTGGTGTGCGCACACCAACGCGTCAATTTAGCTCTTGCGTTTTGATCGAATGTGGTGACTCTCTAGATTCGATTAATGCCACAGCGGGTGCCATCATTAAGTATGTCAGCCAGCGCGCTGGTATCGGCATTAATGCGGGTCGCATTCGTGCCCTAGGTAGTCCTATTCGTGGCGGTGAAGCCTTCCATACAGGAATGATCCCTTTTATTAAGCACTTCCAGACAGCGGTTAAGAGCTGCTCTCAAGGTGGTGTGCGTGGCGGAGCCGCCACCTTGTTTTACCCCATTTGGCACCTAGAGGTTGAGTCCTTACTGGTGTTGAAGAACAACCGTGGTGTGGAAGAAAACCGTGCTCGCCATATGGATTATGGGGTGCAGTTTAACCGCTTGATGTATCAGCGTCTGATCAAAGGTGGCAACATCACCATGTTCAGCCCGTCAGATGTGCC
>JAAERS010000281.1 GCA_024230095.1 Gammaproteobacteria bacterium
AAAAACGACATGAGAGAAGGCATCGCTTCAAGGCTATACATGTCAGCTAAATATGTGTTTTTTTCATTATGGCCATCAACTAGCACCGGTAATTGAATATCCTATATTTGCTGCTGGCAAAATATAGCCACCATTGTATGCCAGACCAAGGTGGGTATAATATCAACCATTAAGGTCAGCCTAGCGGGTTGCACCATGAACTTGAGAGTGAATATATATGACATCAGAAAGCCAAGAGCTGCGCAAGGTCGGTCTCAAGGTGACTTTGCCGCGGGTGAAGATATATCAGATTTTGGAGCTGGCCGAAGAAACCGATCACTGGAGTGCAGAAGACATATATAAGCAACTGATTAATCAGGGTGAAGATATTGGTTTAGCCACCGTATATCGAGTCTTGACGCAGTTTGAAGCAGCCGGTCTGGTGGTTCGTCACCGTTTTGAAGGTGACCATTCGGTATTTGAATTAGCCTCAGAAGACAATCATGACCACATGGTTTGTGTAAAAACCGGTGCCGTGAAAGAGTTTAACGACCCTATTCTTAATGCTCGCATAGAAGAAATAGCCCAACAACATGGTTTTGAAATCACCGGGCGTACTGTGCACCTGTATGGCATTAGCCACAAGTAACATAGCTAGTTATCGGCGTGTATAGCCATCTGGTATTGGCGTTGATTAGACCGCTCAAGAGCGGCTTTTGACTCTCGTACACAGGTCAATAACTTGATTTGATCAGCCATTGCTCGCTTAATAGGCACCAAGGCCAAAAAATTGCGGGGCATGGCCTACGAGCCTCAAGGCGTGCAGATTAGTACTCGCTAAAAATACCCGCTTCTATAAGATTATCTGTGATGCTGCCTAGCACATTAGCTAGAGTTTGCTCAATGCTAGTCACCGCCTTATCCGTGGTTAACTGAACAACGCCTAAGAGTCGGACTGTCCCTAGTAATTAATAACCATAATACCAAAGGAGCTATGTCATGCCCGCCGGATGTGCCTCTTTTACCAATACTGAATACCGTGCTAGACAAGTAAAAACTCGTGCAGCTATGGATGTCGCTGGTGTTGATGTCATTATCGCTACAGACCCTTCTAATCAGGCTTGGCTTACTGGCTATGACGGCTGGTCGTTTTACGTCCATCAAGCAGTGATTTTGACCCCTGAGGGTGATCCCTATTGGTGGGGGCGTTTACAGGATGCCAATGGTGCGCTGCGTACCTGTTATATGCAACCTGAGTATATCTATGGTTATGCCGAAAGATATATTCAGTCCACTAGCTGCCACCCCATGGAGGATTTGGCCGAGCGTCTTAAAGCTTTGGGGTATGAAGGAGGCCGCATTGGTGTGGAAATGGAAAATTACTATTTCTCTGCCAAGGCTTTTGAAGTGCTAAAAAATAGCATGCCAAATGCCGAGTTTCTCGATGTTACGGCGTTGGTAAACTGGCAACGGGCTATTAAATCTGTAGCTGAAATTGATTACATTCGCCGAGCAGCCAAGATTACCAATAAGATCATCACCACCGCTCTGGAAGGCGCTGTAGTGGGGCGGCGCAAGAATGAATTGGTCGCTGAGATTGTGGCCAATGGGATTGTTGGAGTCGGTGATGATTGGGGTGATTATCCTGCAATCGTGCCCTTGTTACCGTCTGGCTCTGATGCCGCTGCTAGTCACCTGACTTGGGACGGTAGACCCATGCGAGACGGTCAGGCTACCTTTTTTGAATTGTCCGGGTGCTATCGTCGTTACCACGCCCCTTTGAGTAGAACGGTTTTTCTGGGTAAGCCGCCTCAGTTTATGGTGGGTGCTGCTGAAGCTCTTAGTGCCGGTTTAGAAGCAGGGTTGGAAGCGGCTAAACCGGGTAACCGAACCTGTGATATTGCGTTTGCTTTAGGCAAGGAGCTAGCTCAGGTCGGTATTGATCGCCAGGGAGCGCGTTGTGGGTATCCTATTGGCCTTAGTTACCCGCCTGATTGGGGGGAACGTACCTATTCCTTGCGTGAGTCGGACCAGACTGTCTTGCAGCCAGGCATGACCTTTCATTTTATGCCAGGTTTATGGATGGATGATTGGGGGTTGGAAACCACAGAAACCGTACTGATAACCGAGACTGGAGCCGAAGCCCTGTGCTCCATTGAACGTAAGTTGTTTGTCAAAGATTAATGTGACATAGCCTCTGGCAACCTCCTGCAGTAGTCAATGCTATTGGCTAGTGTAGAACGATTAAATTATCAATTGTAGTCCCTTTTTGCCTCCCTTTGCCTGTTCGTTATTTCCCCCTCATTTGCATGTTTGAATTTCACGCAAAATTGGCTTTCAAAGCTACTTTTGGTAACCCATGGTGTGCACTGACCCATGCCTCTATTTAGTGCATTGCTTTGGTGCAGCGCTTTTTTATTGTGCGCTGATAATATTCTAAGTATTCCCAAAATGTCTTTATTGGTTTTTAGATTAGTTTTTAACCTATTGAAATATATTAATTAATTTTTAAATTTTGCACCAGCTATAGAATTTGGCACAACAATTGCTGATTTGGGCGGCTAGTATAATTAAATAATATGATCAATCTAAGGAGATCTTGATGTCCAAAAAACGCTTTTTAAAGTACGCCACTTTGGTCGCGGCTATTTCTGTTTCGAATTTTGCAATGGCCGCAGAAACTATCAAAGTCGGTGTGCTTCATTCCTTGTCTGGCACGATGGCCATTAGTGAAACTACGCTCAAAGACACCATGCTGATGTTGATTGAAGAGCAAAACAAGAAGGGTGGCTTGTTAGGTAAGCAATTGGAAGCGGTGGTGGTTGACCCTGCATCGAACTGGCCTTTGTTTGCTGAAAAGGCTCGTGAGTTAGTAGAAAAGGATGATGTTGCAGCTATTTTTGGTTGCTGGACATCGGTTTCTCGTAAGTCTATTTTGCCCGTCGTAGAAGAGCTGGACAGTGTGGTCTTTTACCCTGTCCAGTATGAGGGTGAAGAATCCTCGAAAAATGTATTCTATACCGGTGCAGCACCAAACCAACAGGCGATTCCCGCTGTGGATTACCTAATGAATGATTTGGGTGTAGAGCGTTGGGTATTGGCTGGTACAGACTATGTTTACCCTCGCACAACCAATAAAATTCTGGAAGCCTACCTGAAAAGCCATGGTATTGCTGACGAAGACATTCTGATCAATTACACGCCATTTGGACATTCCGATTGGCAGTCTATTGTTTCTGACATTAAGAAGTTTGGTTCAGAAGGTAAGAAAACAGCGGTTGTTTCCACCATCAATGGTGATGCCAACGTACCTTTTTACAAAGAATTAGGCGCCCAGGGTATCAGTTCTGCAGACATTCCTGTGGTGGCCTTCTCCGTGGGTGAAGAAGAGCTATCCGGCATGGACACGGGGCCTTTAGTTGGTCACTTGGCCGCTTGGAATTACTTTATGAGTGTTGACAGCGAAGCCAATGATAACTTCATTGACAGCTGGCATGCCTATATTGGCGATGAAGAGCGCGTTACTAATGACCCCATGGAAGCACACTATATTGGTTTCAATATGTGGGTAGAAGCTGTAGAGAAAGCGGGCACCATCGATGCGCCAGCGGTACAAGATGCCATCATCGGCGTATCCGTGCCTAACTTGACTGGTGGTTTATCTGCCATGATGCCTAACCATCATATTTCTAAGCCAGTATTGATTGGTGAAATCCAGGACGATGGGCAGTTTGAAGTTGTATCTGCCACCAATGGTCTGGTAGTGGGCGATGCCTGGTCGAACTATCTGGAAGGTTCTAAGGACCTGATTGCTGATTGGCGTGCGCCGTTATCCTGTGGTAACTACAACGTCAAGACAGCTACTTGTTCTGGCCAGAATTACTAATCATTAAGTTATTCTCTAACTTAACATTTTAGTTATACAGGGAGCGCGATTGCGCTCCCTATTGCGTTGTAAAGGTGATCGCATGATAAACCGTTGGTTTATAAAAAGCCTGTCCCGGGTAATGGGGTTCTTAATGTTAGTCATGGTGACTTGTAGCCATGCTGGAGAGGCCGAGTTAGCCACCCATGAGGCTACCTTGATCAAGGCGAAATTTGATCAAAAAGCACAAATTATCGAATCCTGGTATGAGTCTGATAGACA
>JAAERS010000282.1 GCA_024230095.1 Gammaproteobacteria bacterium
AAGTTCTCTGAATTATCAGAAAAACACCTTGGCACACAAAAAGATGTCGTTTCGTTGCCAATGCAGCACGACACCGCGGCGGCACTAGCGCAACCATTTGGTGAAGTGAAAGACTGGAAAAAAGGTGAATGCGATGTCATTCCAGGCAAGACAGCCCCAAGCTTTAAAGTTGTCGAGAGGGATTATCCGAATACTTACGCTAAGTACATTGCCTTAGGGCCGCTAATGAAGAAGTTCGGCAATAACATCAAAGGCATTGACTGGAATACCGATGAAGAGGTTGACGAGATTGCAGAATTCAATGGCGTCATTAAAGAGGAGGGCATTTCCAAAGGTATGCCTTCATTATCCGAAGACATCCATGTGTGTGATGCAATTATGCGGATGGCGCCTGAAACCAATGGTGAAGTCGCACATAAGTCATGGTCTGGGCAATCAGTTAAAACCGGTATTGACCACTCACACCTGTACAAAGGTCGCCATGAAGAGAAAATCACTTATAGGGATATTGTGGCGCAACCACGCAAGATTATTACCGCCCCAACCTGGTCCGGCATTGAATCTGAAAAGGTTAGCTATACTGCTTGCTATACCAACTTGCACGAGCACATCCCTCTAAGAACACTTACAGGTCGTGCGCAATTCTATCAAGACCATGAATGGATGTTGGATTTTGGCGAAGGTTTCTGTGCCTATAAGCCTGCAGTTGATATGAAAGCCGTTAATACCATCCCAGATAGTGTTAAGAATAAGCCCCACATAGTTCTCAACTGGATTACCCCACACTCTAAATGGGGCATCCATTCAACCTACCAAGATAACTTAAGAATGCTGACATTGTTCCGTGGCGGGCCGTACTTCTGGATGTCCGAAGAGGACGCTAAATCAATCGATTTGGAGGATAACGATTGGGTTGAAGCGGTTAATGCCAATGGTGCAACAATGGCTAGAGTTGTGGTTTCACAGAGAATTCCAAACGGCATGGCAATGATGTATCACGCTCAAGAGAAAAATGTTAACGTGCCGGGCTCACCATCTACAGGTAAGCGAGGTGGCATCTTGAATGCGGTTACCAAGACGAGACCGAAGCCGACACACATGATTGGTGGTTATGCGCAACTGTCTTATTCATTTAACTACTATGGCCCTATTGGCTCGAATCGTGACGAACGCGTTGTGGTTCAT
>JAAERS010000283.1 GCA_024230095.1 Gammaproteobacteria bacterium
TACCTTAACACTGCCGGTGGCAGCTCAGTATTTTTGTCATATTACACAGATGGACGATCTCCTTCATTCACGTCAGTATGTTAACCAGAGAGGGATTAATTGGTTCTTATTAAGTGGTGGCTCTAATATTGTATTGACCGAAGATCTACAAGGCCTGGTGATGCATATGGCTATCAAAGGAAAGCAGTGGTTACTCCCTAACGAACTGCATTTCCCAGAGCAAGATAAGGATGACACTTGTTGTTATGTGCAAGTGGGTGCTGGAGAAAACTGGGACCAATTTGTTGCTTGGAGCATCGAGCAGCAAGCTTATGGGTTGCAAAATTTATCATTAATACCGGGTTTGGTAGGCGCGGCACCTGTGCAAAATATTGGTGCATACGGAGCTGATTTGTCTGAGGTGTTGCATGAGGTCGAGGTGTATGATTTTGAAACAGGCAAACACTTCTATTTATCGGTTGCCCAGTGTGAGTTAGGTTATAGAGACAGCATTTTTAAACGCCAACTTAGCTGGATAATTATCAGTGTGACCTTTGTTCTAAGCCGCAAGGCAAAGGTGCAGGTCAACTATGGTGATATGGCTGCTTATATTGAAAAACACTATGCTTGTGACGCTATGCAAGCGACACCCTCTCAAGTGCGAGAGGCCGTGAAGCATATTCGCGCTAGTAAATTACCAGACCCATACATCATACCGAATGTAGGTAGTTTTTTTAAAAATCCAGTCGTGTCGGTGATGCAAGCGGCCAAGTTACGTCAAAACTACCCTGATATAGTGACCTATTCGATGCCTAATGGCGATGTAAAACTGGCTGCTGGATGGCTAATTGATCAGCGTGGATGGAAAGGGTTTAATAGAGATGGCGTCGGTGTTCACCAGCGTCAAGCCTTGGTATTAGTTCGCCAGCCTGATAAAGCCAACAAGTCTACAGGCCAGACGTTATTAGATTTGGCTCATCAAATAAAGATGGATGTCTTGGCACACTATAGTGTGGAGCTACAAATAGAGCCGCGTATCTTTTCTAGTACCGGCGAGATATTTATTTAACATCTGTCGAATTTTATACCTTACTATTTATGTCGCTATTATCCTGTATTTGAGCGAATACATAATTATAGGCAATAAAAAATCCACCTCTTTAGGTGGATTTTTTATTGGACGGTCACTAACTGGGTTAGTCTAATAGGAGCATAGCTTCCAACAGCTTGTTGGTTGCAGCAGCTTCCTAAAGAGTAACTAGTTACGCTCCCGTTATTTCTGACTTCACTTCTTCAGTGGCTGTTGCCTCGGGCGCTTCTTGCCGAACGGCTTTTGTAGCCTTGGCATTAGCAGATTCAGCAACATCAGGCTGTGCTGCGGCTGGCTGACTGGCTACTTCAGCTTCTTGAGCTTGAGTTTCCTGCTGAGCCTTTGCTTGACGTCTCTTTTCGCGAGGGTCATTGGCAGCACGGCGACGCTGGCGACGTTTAGGAGGCTCCTCCTCCGCGACAGGTGCAGCAGTTGTTTGTGCTGGTTCTTCTTTGGTTGAAGACTCAGTTTCTTCTGCTTTAGCCTGCGTCTCTACTGGCGCCACTTTGGTCTGCGGTTTTGTGGTTTTCACTTTAGCCGCTTTGGCTTTGCTTGGCGCTTTCGTGGCTTGTGCTTGCGTCGTTATTGCCGAGTCTTCTGTTTCTAACGCAGTGTTTGAGGCATCTGGATTTTTGCCACTTTTTGTTTTAGCTTCTTCGACTACGGATTCCTCAACTTCTGCTTGAATAGGGGAAACAGTTTCGATATTCGCAGCCGTGGAAGTAACCGCTACAGACTCGACAGAGGTCGTTTCATTATCAGCACTTTCGATAGCTGTGTTACCTGTTTCTGCCTGAGTTTTAGGCTTACGGTTACGAGGGCTGCGACGACTTCGTGTGCTCTTGCTAGCTGGTTTTTCTACTGCTTCACCTTCAGTTGTGGTGGTTTGCGTAGCTTCTTGGCTAGCTTCGTTCACATCCTTTTCGGTAACTTGATCGAGGCTCTTGGCTTCGTCTGTGGTCGTGTTGTTATTACGTCCACTACGCTTGGCACTGCGGTCACGACGGCGCTTTTGCTCTCGGGTACGGTTGCTAGCCGATTCATAAGCTTCTTCTGGTACTGATTCAATATTAACTTGTTGATCGTCTAACTCTGGAGCACGTTCTTTCTTTTGGCTATTTCGATTGCGGCCATTCTTGCGATTGTCGTTACGGTTGTCGTTGCGGTTGTCGCTACGGCGGTTGTTACGCCTTTCTTCGTTAGTCGTTTCCTTGTCTTTACCGTTAGCTTCGGTATCAACCTTAACTCGTGGTTCCTTACTGGAAGTGCGCTTACGCTCATTACGACGATTGTTACGATTACCCCCGCGGTCATCATTATTGTTGCGGCGCTTATTGCGTTGATTGTTCCGAGTGTTACTAGGCTTTTGCTCTTGCGCTTCAGGGGTGGCTTCTTCTTTCGTTTGCGGCGTGCCGCCAAACAAACTGCCTAAGGCCCGAACAATACGACCGCCCAGGCCAGATGTTTTGTCTTCGCTCTCTGTGCGTAATGCTTGGGCAGGCGCCGAAGCGGCTGGAGTGGGAGCTGGTTGGGCTGGCTGCACGGACTTCACCGCGGCCTTTTCGACAGGCACTTGGGAGTGCTTGTTAAACTCTTCGGCATCAAATTGATGGCGTTCAACTTCAATGTCAAAGCTGTTTTCGCCAATAATTACGGATTCGTTATCGTCCCGCAAACGGCTAACTTCAAAGTGAGGTGTATCCATTTGTGGGTTCGGAATTACCAGCACACGAACATCGTTACTCTTTTCAATTTCCAACAGTTGATCACGTTTTTCATTGAGTAGGTAGGTGGCCATATTTACAGGCAATACCGCTCGAATTTCGGCTGAGCGCTCTTTACTGGCTTCTTCATTAATTAAGCGAATGATAGACAGTGCTAGAGAAGATACGTCACGAATAGTGCCTTGACCACTGCAACGAGGGCAGACGATACCAGAGGTTTCGCCTAAAGAAGGGCGCAAGCGCTGGCGCGACATTTCCATTAAACCAAAACGAGAAATACGGCCTACCTGTACGCGTGCTCGATCAAGTTTCAAAGCATCGCGTAGGCGATTTTCAACTGCCCTCTGGTTGCGCATAGGGCCCATATCGATAAAGTCGATAACCACCAAGCCACCCATATCGCGCAGGCGTAATTGGCGGGCTACTTCTTCCGCTGCTTCCAGGTTGGTATTAAGGGCAGTTTCTTCGATATCGCTGCCTTTGGTAGCCCGGGCTGAGTTAATGTCGATAGATACCAAAGCTTCTGTTGGGTCGATGACAATGGCACCACCAGAGGGTAAAACAACCTCACGTTGGAAAGCTGTCTCTATTTGAGACTCGATCTGGAAACGGTTAAACAGGGGGATATCTTGCTGGTATAGCTTGATCTTGTTTTGATAGCTAGGCATTACCTGTTGGACGAAGTTAAGTACGTCTTGGTAGACTTTCTCTTCATCAATCAGCACTTCACCAATATCTTGACGCAAGTAGTCTCGCATGGCGCGGATGATAACGTTGCTTTCCTGATGAATGAGGAAAGGAGCAGGGTGTTGTGCTGAAGCGTAAGTGATGGAGTCCCAGAGTTGCTGCAGGTAATCTAAATCCCATTGCAGTTCTTCTGTGCTACGGCCAATACCTGCTGTCCGAACGATTACACCAGACTCGTCCGGAACTTGCAATTGGCTCATTACGTCACGCAGCTGCGCACGTTCTTCGCCTTCGATGCGGCGAGAAATACCACCGGCACGAGGGTTGTTAGGCATGAGTACAAGATAGCGACCGGCCAAGCTAATAAAGGTGGTTAGGGCGGCACCCTTATTACCACGTTCTTCTTTATCAACCTGAACAATAATTTCTTGGCCTTCTTCTACCAATTGGCGGATGCCTGGGCGACCTGATCCTGGTGCCGTTTCCTTAAAATACTGGCGAGAAATTTCTTTGATAGGTAAAAAGCCATGGCGTTCTGCACCATAGTCGACAAAGGCCGCTTCTAGGCTAGGCTCTACGCGGGTTATTTTACCGCGATAGATATTGGCTTTTTTTTGTTCACGGGCACCGGATTCAATATCCAGATCATATAGGCGCTGGCCATCGACCAGAGCAACGCGCAACTCTTCAGAATTAGTTGCATTGATTAACATTCTTTTCATGGTTTTCAAACATCTGAAAACCTATTTACCCTACGGGAATTAATATATTTACGGGTGCACAGGATGCGCCACGGCCTTTTTTTAAGGGCCAATAACGGTATAAACCGCGATCTTTGCGGAGACGCAGCCCAATTGGAATTTCTCAATAAGGCCAGCAGTTCCAACAGTGCAGGAAACCATACCATCACGGATAAGCACGCAGCCCATTAGGGCGCTCAGCTAAGTTTATAGGCCAGGTTGTTTTTAATGGGCATATGTTGCTTTGCTTAGCCCATGATTTAGTAGCGCGTAGCTTACTAACAAAACTTTCTGACCAATCCTTGGGTAGGGTGCTTCTACACTTAAACACCAAACGTAAATTAATTCGCCGTAACCGGGTTAAACAGGTCGGTTTAATTTAATAACTCAGGTAGTTCCTGGTTACAGCTTAATATTCTAGATAACTGCATTGACGGTTATCTAAGGCCAGCTATAGGCCCGAAATCTCAACTGATGCGCATGGCTATGTCCTTCGCTCCGGCCGTCTGCAGACTTTTGTCTGCCAATACAAATAGATAGCCAGTTTCAGTGGCGGATATGGTACCATTTGCAGCCATACCAAGCAATCAAATTTGTGGTCTGCATGCCGGCACGTAAATCATTTGTGAAAAAAAAACCTATTCCTGTTGGGAAAAAGCCTGAAAAAGTGGAGTCGCAGCGTGATACACAACGTGCAAGGGGCGAAATGCCGCTTAATAAAGTACGTTTAGAAACAATCAGCGATGATCGGCAGGGCCAACGTTTGGATAATTTCTTGATTGGTCAGCTCAAAGGTGCACCAAAAAACTTGATATACCGCATCGTGCGTAAGGGTGAGGTTCGGGTCAACAAAGGCCGCGTTAAACCAGAATATAAATTGTGTGCTGGTGACATAGTGCGTATACCGCCGGTGAAATTGCCAGAAGCAAATGAAATTGCGCCAGTTGGACAGGACTTTGCAAATATTTTGCAAGCCGCGGTGTTGTATGAAAGTGATGGTCTCATGGTCATTAATAAGCCAAGTGGCTTGGCTGTTCATGGGGGAAGTGGTATTCATTTGGGGATGATTGAAAGCCTACGACAAGTATACCCGCAATACCCATTCTTGGAGCTGGTGCATCGTTTAGATCGCGATACTTCGGGTTGTGTCATGGTGGCTAAAAAGCGCGCTACTCTGCGCGCCATTCACGAACAGTTGCGCAATCCTGGCGGTATTGACAAGGTTTATCACGCATTGGTGTCTGGTCAATGGCCACGTTCATGTAAGCAAATAAAGGCACCTTTATTACGGTATAATTTAAAATCGGGTGAGCGCATGGTCAAGGTTGATGATCAAGGAAAACCTAGTGTGACACGCTGTCAGTTGTTACAACAGTTTGGTAACGTAGCCTTAATCCAAGTGAAGCCCGTGACCGGGCGAACCCATCAAATTCGTGTACATTGCCGACATGTTGGTCATCCTATAGTGGGTGATGAAAAATATGGGTTACTAAGTATCAATCAACAACAACGCCAGCTAGGTCTGAAGCGGCTATTTTTGCATGCATCCGAATTGCATTTAACGGATCCCTCTACGGGCAAGGCCATAAACGTATGTGCACCTTATGATCAAGCATTGCATGATGCTGTGCACAGGTTGCAAGCTCAGTAATTGATAACAAAAAAAACCACTTGTAATATGTACTAAATTGCTTAGATAATGCGATCAACGACGATCCGTAATTTTTTACTTATTATAAGAGATTTTTCTATATGTATAACTCCGACCTGGGTCAAACCCCGGCTAATTTCCAGGCCCTATCACCCCTATCCATGTTGCAACGAGCAGCGGACGTTTATCCAACAGCGATGGCACAAATTTATGGTGATGTGCGCCGTACTTGGTTACAAACTTATCAACGCTGTGTGGCTATGGCTGATGCTCTAACTCAGCGTGGAATTGGTCTTGGAGATACGGTATCGGTCATTGCTCATAATGGCCCAGAGTTGTTTGAATGCCATTACAGCATCCCCATGTCTGGCGCCGTTTTAAATGCTATAAATACACGTTTGGATGCCGAAACTATTGCTTTTATTTTTGATCATGCTGAAACCAAAGTAGTGATGGTTGATAGAGAGTTCTCAAGCACAGTAGAGCAAGCCCTAAAAATTGCTCAGGTCAAACCTCTGGTTATTGATATAGATGATCCTACTTACACGGGTGGGCAGCTCATTGGTAGTGTGAGTTATGAGGATTTATTGGCATCAGGTAGCGAACACTTTGCTTGGTCCATGCCCGAGGATGAATGGCAAGCCATAAGTTTAAATTATACCTCGGGTACAACTGGCAACCCTAAAGGCGTGGTTTATCATCACCGCGGTGCTTATCTGACAGCCATCAATATGGCTTTGGCTTGGGATATGAATAAATACCCTGTATTTATGACTATTGTGCCCATGTTTCATTGCAATGGCTGGTGCTTTCCCTGGTCAACAGCATTAATGGCCGGTGCCAATGTTTTTATCCGACATGTTCGCCCTGATTTGCTGCTTGATTTAGTTAAACGTGAGCGAGTAACTCATTTTGGTGGGGCTCCGATTGTACTTAATATGATCAATAATGCGGATGAGAAAGACAAGCAGGGTATAACCCATCAGGTTAAGGTGATGACAGCTGGTGCTGCGCCGCCGGCAGCTGTCATTCAGGCCATGGAAGGGTTGGGCTTTGATATAACCCATGTCTATGGCTTAACAGAGACCTATGGGGCCTGTGTTATTTGTGAGTGGCAAGGAGAGAGATGGGATCAGCTATCAAAGCCTGAACGGGCGGCCGTGAAAGCGCGCCAAGGGGTACGTACACCTAACCAAGAAGATCATGCTATTGTTGATCCAGAGACCATGCAGCCAGTACCTAAAGATGGTGAAACTATTGGCGAAATTTGTTTACGAGGCAACATGGTTATGAAAGGGTACTTAAAGAACCCTAAGGCGACACAAGAAGCTTTTGCTGGCGGGTGGTTTCATACGGGTGACTTGGCTGTTTGGCATGAAGACGGGTATATGGAAATCAAGGATCGGGCCAAGGATATAATCATTTCTGGTGGCGAAAATATTTCCTCCATTGAAATTGAAGATGTTTTGTATCGTCATCCTGCCGTTCTGGAGGCTGCCGTAGTGGCTCGTGCAGATGAGAAATGGGGCGAAACTCCCTGTGCTTTTGTATGTCTAAAAGAAGGGCATGAGGTGACTGAGCAGGCTATAATTGATTTTTGTCGTGATAATATGGCTCGCTTCAAGGTGCCTAAGCACGTGGTGTTTACTCCTCTGCCCAAAACGGCAACGGGTAAAATACAAAAATATGTGTTACGCCAGATGGTTCCCGCGTAATATAATAAGGACTACGAATAGCTAATGGTATAGTTGTTCGTAGGGGACAGCCAATTTATAAGTCACGGGTAGGTATACGTACTGCCCGTTGTTATCAAGGATTTAGAGTTATTATGGAACACCAGTTTAATGCTAGCAGTGTGCACAAGGAAGCCTATAGCTTGATGATGGAAGGCCACAAGGTCACTGTTACTAAAATTGCCGCCATTCTACAAATAGAACCCACCGATGATTTACAAGCTGAGTTAGAGCGCTGGTGGTTGGAGGTAGAAAGCCAAGTGCCTTTCCGGCATAGCTTACACGATGATATGCAGCGTCCCGAAGTGCCTGATACGGTCTACCAGTCAGTGCAAATGATATGGGATAACGCACTAAAGGATGCGCGCCTTGAGCTGGAATTAAGCAGTCGCCAACTAGTCGATGCTAATCGTAGTGAAAAGGATTTAAGTAATGAAGACGAGTTGTATCTGTCACGCACACAAATTGAGGCCCTTGAAGATTCCAATCAACGCATGCGCAATCAGTTGGCTGACCGCGATAACAGTATTAAGAGCCTAGAGGCAGAGAGGGCTATGTTGCGTTCCAACTTGCAGTCCACAGAGTCCAGCGTTGGTGATTTGGAACGGCTGTTGGCGCATGCTAGGGCGGAGGCAGAACAAGCAGGCAGTAGTCGCGACGAAGCCAAAAAACAGCTTGATCAACGCATGAAAGAAGAAATTCTACGGCATCAAGAAGCGACCAATAAATCGACGAGTAAATTAAGTTACTACCGCCACCAGTTGGACAAGTTGCGTGATGAGTGGGGTAAAAAGGAAACGGCTATGAATGGGCGCCTACAGGATATGCAAGCACAAATTGCACGTAATGATGTAACCATTGATACACAAAGTCGGCAAATTCGTTCCCAAGATGAGGAGCTAAAACGCTTCCGGGGAGAAATGACCAACCAATCGCGCAGTGTGTCTGCTTCTAATACGAAAATACTCGCGACTAACAACCGTATTAAGCGACTTGAAGACGAGCTGCAGCAGCGGGAATCAGAAATCAAAGAAACCAAAAAACGCAGTTTGCTTGATAAATCTGATAACTCCCGACGCGAAACGGAATTACGCAACCTAATGAAAGACAAAGACACGGATTTCAATGCAGCATCAACTAAACTTAATGAGTTGCAGCGAGTTTTAATTGCTCGCGAAGAAGAAATTCGCCGACTAACAGCCAAGTTATAATTGCCTATTCACTGGGGCAGTCCTAAACCTGTCCCATTGACATTAATGAGTCTAGCTTGGCTTATTATCTACCATCATGACCGCTGAACCGGTGGTCACGACCTTGCCATTAACCAAACATTCAGTTTTTAGTTTCACTCGGCGACGCCTTGTGTCTATTTCTTCAATACATACTTGAGCCGTCACTGTGTCACCGATCATAACGGGTGCTTTGAAGCGGAATTGCTGTTCAAGATATATGCAACCTGGACCAGGCAACTGAGTGCCCAGTACGGTTGAAATGAGGCCACCGCTTAGCATGCCATGGGCAATACGCTGCTTAAAAGCTGTCTGCGCTGCATAGTTTTCATCCAAGTGAATAGGATTGGTATCGCCTGTTAACTGGGCAAAAGTGTCAATGTCAGTGGCCGTTATTTGTTTGTCGTAACTAGACGTCATACCCAAGCTTAGATCTTGTAAATAGTATCCGTGTTCCACGCTGTATC
Source organism: Gammaproteobacteria bacterium (assembly GCA_024230095.1). Classification (GTDB taxonomy): domain Bacteria; phylum Pseudomonadota; class Gammaproteobacteria; order Pseudomonadales; family Balneatricaceae; genus Njordibacter. The sequence continues at coordinate 9,301 of JAAERS010000283.1, forward strand.
TCCTAGCAAATGATGATTGGCATGATACCCACCTGCCTGCATCTTGTCATCCGTATAGCGAATTAAATATGAGGAGCGTACTAGCGAGTTATATATGAAACTCACGAGTCAGCATTGGTAATGTTTTTTGTTTCCTTGCTAGCAGTCGTTAGAATAGCATTCAATTGTTTAGAACTCCCTTAAGGACTGCTTTATGCCTGAATATCGTGCCCCATTAGATGAAATGAATTTTGTGGTTGATCAATTGCATGACCTCTCTGCTTTAGCTCATGCTATCGATAATGAAGATGCCAGTGTTGAATTGCTCGATGCCGTGCTTAGTGAGTCTGATAAATTGGCAAATCAAGTTTGGTCACCACTCAATGCCACAGGCGATCAACAGGGTGTTAAGCTGACAGATGATGGTGTTAAGTCAGCAGATGGCTTTGCTGAGGCTTATCGTCAGTATGCTGAAGGTGGCTGGAATAGCTTGTATTTTGACCCACAATACGGCGGTCAAGGTTTGCCTTTTACTTTATCTATGCCCGTGTCTGAAATGGCTCAAGCGGCCAATATGGCTTTGGGGCTGTGCCCGATGTTAACTGCAGGCGCGATTGAAGCTATTCACGCTCATGGTAGTGATGAGCTCAAGGGTATTTATCTAGAAAAGATGATCTCCGGTGCATGGACAGGCACCATGAACCTGACCGAACCCCATGCCGGTACGGATCTAGCGGTGCTTAAGACTACGGCAACTCCCGTCGACGATCACTATCTAATTAAAGGCCAAAAGATATTTATCACTTGGGGTGATCATGATATGACGGATAATATCGTGCACCTAGTATTGGCGCGCATGCCAGATGCGCCAGCAGGCGTGAAGGGGATATCTTTATTTTTGGTGCCCAAGTATTTAGTCAATGCGGATGGCACTTTGGGAGCGCGCAATGATGCCTATGCCATTAATGTTGAACATAAAATGGGTATTCATGCTAGCCCCACCTGCGTTATGAGTTATGGTGACAATGGTGGTGCTGTTGGGTACCTTATTGGACAGCCCAATCAAGGGTTGGTGGCCATGTTCACCATGATGAATAACGAGCGTCTGGTGGTGGGCTTGCAAGGTGTGGCCTTGAGTGATCGTGCTTACCAGCACGCTTTAGAGTATGCTCGGGAGCGTGTGCAGTGCGTTGCCCCTGGTCAGCGCGAACGCAGCGCCATCATTCATCACCCCGATGTAAGGCGTATGCTAATGACTATGCGCAGCCTCACAGAAGCATCACGAGCCGTTTGTTATTTGACCGCAACTCAAATTGATTTAAGCCAGATGGCGAGCGATATGGAACAACGTGCTTTAGCGCGACAGCGTGTGGGCTTGTTGACACCCATTGCTAAGGGTTGGTGCACGGAAATTGCTCAGGAAGTGACTTCTCACGGTGTGCAAATCCATGGTGGTATGGGTTTCATTGAAGAAACTGGGGCGGCACAACACCAAAGAGATGCGCGTATCTTGCCCATCTATGAAGGTACCACAGGTATTCAAGCCCTTGACTTGGTAGGGCGTAAAACCCTGTCTGATAATGGTGCCGCTATGGCTAGGCTGATTGCCGATATGCGTGCTGATATTGTGCGTCATGGCGACCAGGTTTCTTCCCCGCAGCTAGCCATGCTTAGTGACGGTGTCGACGGTTTGGAGCAGGCCTACGAAAAGCTATTGGCTGAATCAGGCGATGATCCCATGCTGCCAGGTGCTATCAGTTATGACATGCTGATGCTGGCTGGTTATGTTTGTGGTGGTTGGCAAATGCTGCGTTCGGCGGCACTAGTGAGCAGCGTGGATAACAGCACTTTTGTGGCCAATAAGAAAGCGACAGTAGCTTACTATCTTGAACATATGCTGCCGCGCTTCAAGGCTAACCTAGAGTCGTTGTTGGCGGGTAGTGCTAGTGTTATGGCGATCAGTGCTGACATGCTGTGATGATCATACGTATTGCATCACGGCGTTTATGTACGGCTAGATGAACTAAGTAAACCATATATCCTTAAAATCTACCCAGCCTAGGGAGTTGAGGTTTAGCCCCTGTACTCGGTCACCGTAGTGTAACAACTGCTGATGATGATACAGGGGCAATAGCACAAGTTGTTGCTGCAGGAATATGTCCATTGCTCGAAATGCCTCCATTCGCTCATTTTTTTGCGCTAGGCTTATCGCCTGTATCAGCTTGTCATCTAACTGCTGGCGCACTTCATCACCCATACAATGGCGTAATGAGCGTTGTGTAGCGAACCACTCATACAAAGCCATTTCTAGGTTGTCATCCAAGGCTTCACCTGATAAGACCAAATCAGCATCAAGCCAATTGTCAGGGTTAGCGAAGTCAGTGTAGGCCAGCTCACTTATTTGTATTGGGATTTCAAAGTTGGCCAGGCTTTTTTTGATCCACTTTGCATCCTCCATATGAATATCATAGGTGACCAGTTTTAGGGGCTCTTGCAATCGCATGGGCATGCGTGGACGCACGGGGAACATCAGGCGTTGCGTATCGGCTTCCCATTCTGTTAGCAAGCGCCTGGCCGGTGCCGCTCGTGTGCCCCCCAACTCATTTACCAAACGCGTCGTATCCAACATGGAGCGAATACTGCGGCGTATGCGCAGGTTTTGAAGAGGTGAGTTATGCTTGGCGACATTAAACAACAGGTACTGGTAGCCTTTTTCTATTTTACTATTTTGCCGCATGCTGGCGTCATGGTGTGCGGTGCTGGTATCACTGATGATCAAGTCCGAATGTTGCTCTAAGGCCAATTTTTGATCAGCAAAAAACCAGATTTCAATACGATCAAGCAAAGCCCGAGCTTGAAAATAGTCTAGGTTTGCATCGAGTTGTAATTGAAATTCGTTATTTTTTATAACCATAAATGGGCCTGTGCCCACGGGTTGATGGGCAAAGTTAGGTTGGTGCATTAGGTCGCTAGGTTGTATTGAGCTGCAATGACTGGCTAATAGATGTAGCAATAAAAAATTGCGACTGCTTAATTCGATTTTTATTGAAAGTGGTGTCAAACAATCAATTTTAGAAATATGTTGGTACAAGCCTTGAAATGGTGATGGTGTGCTTTTTAGGTGGTTTAAGGTGGCTTTGACGTCTTCACAGTTTAACAGTCGTCCATGATGAAATTTGATGCCCGGCCGCAGGTAGAAATGCCAACAGGTCCCAGCTTCATCTGACTTCCAGCTATGGGCTAGGTTGGGTTTTATACATTGGTTTTGTCGATCATAGGTGACAAGCGTATCCATGATTTGATTAATCATATGGATTTCGGTGATACGCGTGGCCTGAGTCGGATCTAGATTGGGCAGTGAACGATGGTAGGGCATACGCAGCAATTGATCACCATGTAACTCATTTTTAAAACCAAGTTGCGTTTTCAGGTAGTTAAATAAGTCGTTCTTGTCGGTCTGATTCGGCAACAGCGAGAAGGCTTCTTGAAGCAGCCCCTCAGAGGCCTTGCTCATGGCCAGTTGTAGCGCCGGTGCTTTGGTGGGTGAATGAAAGATCAACTGTGATAGTTTGCCTCTTCCACGAGCAGGCAACCAGGTCAACCAGCCCTGTTGCGACATCTTGTTCAGAACGTTGTTAACGTTTCGTCTCGTGCAACACAAAGCCTCAGCGACTTGTTCTATACTGGTCTTAACTTCTTTTTGATCATTAAAGTATTGGTTAAGTCTTTGATATTGTGTTATTAAATTTTTACTTGGGGCTAATGAAGACATAATATGCAACGGAGTTATTAAAACATGCAATGGTGATGTGAAAGTTTACATTTATTTTCCTATTTATGCATTGCATACTTTGGCGATTCAGATCTATTTATTTTGGACTGATAATATTACACAAAATGTGTGTTCGAATAATAAAGACAATGACCCATTGGAGGCTTGTATAATGAAGAAAACCAAACTACTACAAAGCATGTTGCTGGCCAGCGCAGTAGCTGCCACTAGCTTTGCTCCACACGTTTTAGCAGCAAATGTGCCTGCCGGTACTAAGCTCGCCGACGTACAAGAATTTGTGCGCGATAATGGAGCTGAACCAGGGTCACTTGACCCACAAAAAATTGAGGGTGTTCCAGGAGCCAACTTGGCACGTGACTTGTTTGAAGGTTTGTTAAATCAAGCTCGTAACGGTGATGAGCTTCCTGGTGTCGCGACAGGTTTCACAACTAACGACGACAACACGGTTTATACCTTTAATTTACGCAATAACGCTAAGTGGTCTAACGGCGACACGGTGACTGCCCACGACTTCGTATTTGCTTGGCAACGGGCGGTAGCCCCAGCGACAGGTTCTCCTTATTCATGGTTCATTGAAATTCCCGGTATCACCAACGCTAGCGCTATTATTGCAGGCGAAAAGGACTCCAGTGAATTAGGCGTACGCGCTGTAGATGACTTTACCTTTGAAGTAACTTTGGATGCGCCTGTGCCTTTCTTCGCTAAAATGGTTACTCACACAACTATGTTCCCGGTACACCAAGCCACTGTAGAAGCCCACGGTGATAAGTGGACACAGCCAGAAAATATCGTATCTAACGGTGCGTATCAGCTTTCTGAGTGGCGCGTTAATGAACGTATGGTAATGACTCGCAACAGCGACTACTGGAATGATGCGGAAACCGTTGTTAACAAAGTAACTCATCTTCCCATTGAGGCTGAAAGTGCATCTTTAGCACGTTATCGTGCGGACGAACTGGATATTGGTCATTTTCCAACTGAACAGATTAAGCAGTTACGCGAAGAAATGGGCGATGAGATCTACATCACGCCTAAGCTATGTACATACTACTACATCATGAACGTAGAAAAACCACCGTTTGACGATGTCCGTGTACGTAAAGCCCTTTCTTATGCTATCGATCGTGAAATTATCACTGAGCACATTACTGCAACAGGTCAGATGCCAGCGTACGGGCTAACGCCAGATATCACCAACAACTTTTCACCTAAGGCGCCAGCGTATGCCGGCATGACTCAGACTGCTCGTAACGAAGCAGCCGGTGCTCTGTTGGCAGAAGCGGGTTACACCGATGCTAATCCATTAGAAATGAACTTGTTGTACAACACATCTGAAGGTCATAAAAAGATCGCCATTGCTATTTCACAAATGTGGAAGCAAGCCATGCCAGTTGAGACCACACTTGAAAATCAAGAGTGGAAGACCTACCTAAGCACACGCAATGAAGGTAACTTTAGTATTGCCCGCGCTGGTTGGTGTGGCGACTATAATGAAGCGTCTACATTCCTGGACTTGTTGGGTAGCGGCGATAACGACGGTAACTACGTTAACCAAGAATACATCGACTTGATGAAGGCAGCGAAGACTATGTCCGACCCTTCTGCTAACTATAATCGTGCTGAAGAGATATTGGCTGAAGATATGCCAATCATCCCAATCTACCAGTATACGGGTGTTAACTTGATTAAACCGAGAGTGGGTGGCTACGCGTACGACAACCCAGAAGGAAATGTATACTCGCGTGACGTATACA
>JAAERS010000284.1 GCA_024230095.1 Gammaproteobacteria bacterium
ATCGGAGGCATCGGAGGCATCGGAGGCATCGGAGGCATCGGAGGAATCGGAGGAATCGGAGGAATCGGAGGAATCGGAGGAATCGGAGGAATCGGAGGAATCGGAGGAATCGGAGGAATCGGAGGAATCGGAGGAATCGGAGGCATCGGAGGCATCGGAGGAATCGGAGGCATCGGAGGCATCGGAGGCATCGGAGGCATCGGAGGCATCGGAGGAATCAGAGGAGTCTAATGAAGATATTGAAAAGCCTGAAGCGACTGATGCAAAGCCGGGGAAGGCCAAGGACCCCTTCATCGACGACTAGGCAACTACTTGCGTTTGCTGGGTGTACGTAATCCCTTCAGCGAGCGCTTAATGGTTTTTAGGTGCGCCAAGGTATCAGCACCTAACTTCATGGTTACCCCCACTGCCAGCACGTCAATCACCACCATCTGCGTAATACGTGACGACATCAAGGTGCCCAATTCCTTGTCACCCTCTAAGTCGATATGCAGCGGAATCTGAGCTAGTTCAGCAAGCGGCGTATCGCTCGGACACAATGCAATGACGGTGGCACCCGCATTCAATGCAAGTTGTGTAGTATGCAGTAGGTCTCGAGTGCGACCAGTTTGTGAAATAGCAATCACCACATCGCCAGCTTGCAATGTCACCGCCGCCATCGTCTGTAAGTGTGGGTCAGAATAAGCCATGGCCGACATGTTTAAGCGAAAGAACTTGTGTTGAGCATCACTGCAGATAGGTGCCGATGCGCCAAAGCCATAACAATCAACACGTCGGGTTTGGGTTAAGGCCTGAATAGCACTCTCTAAGTTTTCAGCATCCAGATCGTGCTTAACACGCATCAGGTTGCCCATAGTTGAGTCAAAAATCTTTTCTTTGAATTCTTCGACGGAATCACGGGAATCCAAGCGGAACTGCTGATAAGAGCTACTAGTTGCAACACTCTGTGCCAAGGTTAACTTGAAATCTTGAAAACCATCAAATCCCAGAGCACGACAGAAGCGCACCACCGTGGGCTCACTCACCGCCGCTGCCGCTGCCAAGTCTACAATGCGCATTTGCACCACAGAGGCCTGCTCTTGCAAAACATAGTCGGCGACTTTCTTTTCTGACTTGCGTAATTTTTCGTAGGCAGCTTGTAGAGTTTTGAACAGGTCGTTGGTCACGGGGTTTGGTTACCTTGGCTAGCTAACATCTGCCAAATATTCTAACCCATTATATGACTTAGCACTAATCCCTATATTAGCCATCTAGCTAAACCACATCAAAGATTTTACCCGGATTGAGGATATTTAGCGGATCCATGGCCCGTTTAATCGTCACCATGGCATTGACGGCTTCGTCGCCCAGCTCCGTCGCTAGATACTTTTTCTTACGTAAACCAATGCCATGTTCACCGGTGCAGGTACCGCCCATTGCTATGGCCATCTGCACAATGCTACTAGCATAGTCATAAGCAAGCTTTTCAGCTGCACTATCGGCGCCATCAAATAATACTAAAATATGGAAGTTGCCGTCCCCCACATGACCCACAATGGCAGTCAATAGATTCAACTCTTTGGCTCGCCTTTCAGATTCACCAATGGCATCTGCCAAGCATGAAATAGGTACACATACATCGGTGGTCAGTACATCCCAACCAGGGCGCATGGCTCGGCCAGCAAAGTAAGCATTGTGACGGGCCGCCCATAGCTCATTGCGTTGTTCTTGCGTTTGCGCCCAGCGAAACTCGCCACCGTTATTGGCCTTGCTAATATCCTGCACCAGTTCAATCTGTTCTTGCACTCCTGACTCAGTGCCATGAAATTCAAAAAACAAGGTCGGCGCAACCTCAAAGTCTTGTAAGTTCGAGTAGTTAATACAAGCCCCCATTTGCGCCTTATCAAGCAACTCTACCCTAGCCAGTGGTATGCCCATTTGCATGCATTCAATAACGACTTGAGCCGCAACTTCGACATTAGGGTAGGCACACACAGCAGCCGAAATCTGCTCAGGAATGGGAAACAGGCGCAAACGAATTTCAGTGATGATGCCAAGGGTGCCTTCGGAGCCAATCAGCAATCGGGTCAGATCATAACCTGCCGCACTTTTTTTTGCCCGCCCACCCGTGTGCATAACCTCGCCAGCGGCTGTCACCACAGTCAAACCCATGACAACGTCCTTCATGGTGCCATAGCGCACAGCGTTAGTACCCGATGCGCGGGTGGCACTCATGCCACCGATACTGGCATTAGCACCAGGATCGATCGGAAAAAACAACCCTTGATGACGCAGTTCATGGTTCAACTGCTCCCGAGTTACACCGGCTTCTACTACACAATCAAAGTCCTCTGCATTAATAGCCCGCACTTGATGCATCTCGGTCATATCAATGCTGATGCCTCCATGGACCGGCACCAGGTGCCCTTCCAATGAAGAACCGACACCAAAAGGAATCACCGGAATGCCATACTCAGCACATATTTGCACAGCTTGTGACACCATCTGTGTAGATTGAGCAAACAGGACACCCTCAACAATGGGGCCATGGGGGTAGCTCTCACCATGAGAATGCTGATCACGCACACTGTCATTTAGACTAAATTTATCGGCGAAAGCCAGCGCCAGCTTTTGTAAGCCAGCGCTGCGGAGTGATTGAGACAAAATGGTTACCTATGTAACTACTTAAAAGTGCAAGGATATATCCTTGTGATTCGACATGCAAGCCGACACTGTTTTAGCCAAACTGATGGGCATACGTTCCTGCAAACGCAAGCCAATTGAGCCAGCAATGGCCTGATCATAAGTGACCAGAGCGGGCATTAGCTCTGTTGCCGCACGCTGGCGCCAAATAACTTGCTCCTGTAGCATCGTCATAGCTTCATCAAGATATTTACGCGCCTTATCCGGGTTGTATTTACTTCCCTTCAGAGCACGGCGCGCCTTCGACAGTTTAGACTTCGCTTTACTGACACCAGCCAATTCGCCCAGCGCCTTTTCTTGTAGCTTAATGGCGTCCATCGCAGCCTTGGCTTCTTGCTCAGCAATCACCGTGTATAAGGCTTCTACAGAGGGTACCGAGGCAGCCAAAGCACCAACTTCACTGATGACCAACTGTAGATCCAATATAGTCTGATAAGACTCATCAACTGTGCGACGGTATTCGCGACGCGCTTTAGTTTCGGCCTTGCTCAAGCTGACATATTCAGCTCGAGCGACTTGCCAAGTATCAGGAATACTGGCCTGTAGGTCAGTTATCTTAGCTTCCAAAACCACCACACGCTCGGCCAAGACTTGCTTGCGTTGCAAATCTTCAGGCGTATCTTCCAATCGGCGAATATCGATGGCCAGTTGTTTTAGGTCACTTTCACCTCGACGTATGGCCGCTTCAATAGTTCGCGCCTCAACATGCAAAGGTCTGTAATCAGGAACATAGTCAGCCAACTGCGCTTCTGCTGCATAAATGGTATCCACCTGCTCGAACACACTACTGGCTTGTTGCAAGCTAGTACTCAATAGTGTTTGCACATTCTCTGGTAAGTAGGTCACTTTTGCTTGTGCCATGGCCTCTATTGCTGTTTGCAAAACCTGTTGGTTAGCACCGTAATACTGCAACACCTCGGCTTCTAGGCAAGGCTGAATACGCGGATTCATAGGCGGTGGCGCTGACTCAGATGTCAAATAAGTACGATTAGGCAGATAATTTACTAACGCTGGCACCATACCCGTGATTAGTAGCGCCAACAATTGCAAACCAATGAATGGCACCACACCTTTATAAATTGACAGGGTTTTCACGACCTTATCGGCCACGCCACGCAAATAGAAAAGGGCAAAGCCAAACGGCGGCGTAAGGAAAGACGTTTGAATATTCAAACCGACCATCACACCTAACCATACAGCAGTAACGTTAGCCGATGGGTCTGCCAGCAAAATGGGAGCAACAATAGGCACTACTACCACGGCTATTTCAATGAAATCTAAGAAAAAGCCCAAGACGAAGATAACCAACATCACCACAAAGAACTGCATCCAGAAACCACCAGGCATACCCGTCAGCATGTCTTTTACCAATTCTTCACCGCCAAAGGCACGAAATGCCGAGGTCAACATGGCCGCACCAATGAGGATGATAAAGACCATGGAGGTGGTTTTGGAAGTCTCCAGCATCACTTCATGTAAGGTATTGTCAGTTTTAAATACGCGCCAACCGCTCCAGATGACACCAATCAATAAGGCCGCTACTGCAACACTGGCTAGGACCACACCAATAACATCGTCGGTAGTGTGAATGCTTTTTACATTAATATCATAGTTAGAAAGAATCACCGCAATAGCCACTATAGCTGTAATAGCAATAGCCGCAGGGGTAAAGCGACGCTGATCAGTATGATGAAGCCGATAGCCGGCCATAATCATAGCACCAACAGCGCCAACGGCTCCGGCTTGGTTTACCGTAGCAATGCCAAGAATAATGGAGCCCAGGACCACAAAAATTAATGCCAACGGTGGCAATAAAGACCAAGCTACCTTGATAGCAAACTGCGTATCGTACTTGCCTTCATAAGCTACCGGTGGCGCTTTTTCTGGTTTGATCAGGGCCGTAATGAGAATATAGAGTACGTATAAACCTACCAATAATAAGCCGGGGACGAAGGCCCCCATAAACATGTCTCCGGCGCTGGCCGAGGCTATATCCAAAGTCGAAGGCATGGAAAAATCACCGGTAATTTCCCGGTAATTCGCTTTGCGCAAAGCACTCGCTTGGTCAGCTGCATTGCTAAGCTGATCAGCAAGAATAATCAGCACAATGGATGGTGGAATAATCTGCCCAAGAGTACCAGAAGCACAAATGGTGCCCGCAGACAGGGAGTGGGAATAATTGTTGCGTAACATGGCTGGCAAAGAAATCATGCCCATGGCAATCACGGTGGCACCAACAATACCCGTAGTGGCGGCCAACAAGGCACCTACCAAAACCACAGATATGCCTAAGCCACCCGGCACTGGGCCAAACAACTGCGCCATGGTGACCAATAAATCTTCAGCCACTTTGGAGCGCTGCAACATGATGCCCATAAAAATAAACAAGGGAATAGCAATCAGCGTATCTCGCTCCACATCCCAATACAGGCTGCGAAAGTTAGTCACGCCCGCACTAAGCCATTGCACTGGCCCACCATCATGAAAATAGGCATCTGGGTTGTCGGCAAACAACCAACCACAAAGCGCGGCCAAACCGATGGCTATAATAGACGAACCAGGCAATGAGAACGCTACGGGAAAGCCTGACGTAAGAGCGACAATCATCAACAAGACCAACAGGCCTAAAAACAACATTTCCATGCTAAATTAAGCTCCTTAAGGTTCTAAACCTGATTCAAAAGTAGTAGTCCGGTGCCCAGCACTCTTGGCCGTGGCAGCTGTTTCTCCACGCAGCACACCCAAGTGCTTAAACAAATAACTGGTAAACTGAATGACCATGGAGAAGGCAAAGATGGCTAAAAAACCGACCATCAGATATTTAACGTACATGCCATAGCCACTTTGTGACACCTCCATGCTTAGTAAAGGACTATTAATACTGCTGGTTTTATCCCACATACCGAGCAACAAAATGGTCCAACACAGGGGCAGGCCCAGGGCGACTACGCCTACACTGTTGACCCACGCTTTGGTGCGTTCACTAAAATGGGTATACGCCACGTCGACCCGAATATGGCCTTCCACCAAAAGCGTGTGAGCTGAAGCAAACAAGAATAGAGCAGCGTACCAAAAGCGCACCAAATCCCCCATGAAAGCCTGCTCATAAGAAAAAATAAACCGGGTAATAACAATCATAAATTCGGCTATCACCACTAATAGTGTTAGCCAAGTAAAACCAAGGCCACGCGTTTTCAACGCAATAAGTGCCGCTATCATCATCAACGGCACATGCACGAAATTGCCACGAAAATGAGGTTTTCCCAAATCCGAAGCAGTCTGTTCAGGCACAAACACTGGCAGTAATGATTCGACACGCAAAAAGGAAATAAGCGCATCAGCAAGACCGATAAGCAACACCAACCAGAAGGCTACTCGGATACTGTAGGCAGCCCAGTTAGAAACGCGGTCCGCCCATTGATGGTAGCTGTCATGAGCACACCGCTGCACATGGGTCCAAGCCAAAATAGGTGCAGCGACATAACTTAACACCTGTACCCAACCCAATAAAATAACGTTTTGTCCATCAATCTGGCTTTGCAAGGTAGCTAAAGCGCCAGGCCAACCCCACCAGAAGGTTAGGAAATTATTGATCACAAATAGGCTGGTACCGTACACCACCAGCAACGCCAATGTGCGCAGATTTGAATCGATAGAAGATAATTGCATGATTGCGAACCATAAGCTCAATCAGCCTGTATTCGTAACAGAAAACAAACTAATAAAAAACAACAAAACCCGTGCCGGCCCACACACAGTATGGGCCGGCACGGGTTTCACCTGTCGACTAACCGCCTAAAGCACGATTACGCTGTTGCATGTATGCTTGATCAGAAATTTCTGCCCAAGCACCGATGTCGGCACGAGCAGTAGCAAAGCTCTGATGGATTCGTGAAGCCAAGTCACTATGTTCTTGCACTTCATCAAACACTTCCTCTGCAGCTTCAGCAAAACTGTCGTATATATCGTCATTGAACTGACGCAACTTCACACCTTGATCATTGATCAAGCGCTTCAGTGCAGCACCGTTCTTGGCGTTATATTCGGCCATCATCATGTCATTTTCCATGGATGATGCAGCTTCGATCATCAACTGATCGGCACGGCTAAGGCTGTCCCACCAAGTCTTATTAATGCCACAAGCCAACATAGCACCTGGCTCATGCATACCTGGGTAGTAATAGTACTTGGCCGCTTCGTAGAACTTCATAATCTCGTCATTCCATGGACCTACCCATTCAGTAGCATCAATAGAACCAGAAATCAGGTTCTCATATATTTGACCACCAGGCAGGGACACAGGTGAACCACCCAACTTGGCCAGTACATCGCCACCCAAACCAGGCATACGCATTTTCAAGCCTTTAAGGTCATCTACAGAGTTGATTTCCTTACGGAACCAGCCACCCATCTGAACACCTGTGTTGCCACACATTAAGCCCTTAAGGCCAAAATCAGCACTTAATTCATCCCACAATTCTTGCCCGCCACCAAAGCGAATCCAAGCATTCATTTCCGTATAGGTAAGGCCAAAAGGTACGGCTGTAAAATAAGCAAAACCAGGGTGCTTACCCTTCCAGTAGTATTCCGCGGAATGGTACATCTGAGCATTACCGGACGCCACCTCATCAAAGGAGTCAAAGGCCTTTACGCGTTCGTTGGCAGCATAGTAGGTAACTTGAATACGCCCGTCACTCATGTCGCTTAAACGCTGAGCAAAACGCTGCGCTCCCGTGCCCAAACCTGGGAAGTCACGCCCCCAAGTTGACACCATAGCAATCTCAAGGCGGTCTTTAGCAATCGCCGGTGCTGCAATAGTGGATGCGGCAGCAGCACCACCTATACCAACCAAACCCTTCTTCAATATTTCACGTCTTTTCATTTATTATTTCTCCGCATGTTATTGTTTTTGCGAAACTGGCAATGGTCCGCCAGCGAGCAAGCTTTACTAAGCATCCCTAGTGATATTCCTGTTTAATCAGTACAATAGCGCACTCACATGACACAAATATTTTCACTGCCTATGCCAGAAAGCAGCTAATAACATACTCTTTTAGCCTAATAGTGGCAAGCTACGCATTAACAATTTGGTCAGACTAATTTGCAATCAACTGTTTTCGGTCAAGAACCAAAAATTATAACTGGATAAAAGAATGGACGTTTCCCGTTTACTCGACGACCTCAACGGTGCTCAGCGAGAGGCCGTTGCCGCGCCTGAAGACAACCTACTTGTTTTGGCTGGCGCCGGCTCTGGCAAAACCCGCGTACTAGTGCACCGAATTGCTTGGTTGATTGACGCTGTTGGCACGTCACCTTGGTCCATTATGGCAGTCACCTTTACCAACAAAGCCGCCCGCGAAATGCGCGGCCGCATTGAAGCCCTTCTGTCGTTGGACACCGAGCACTTATGGGTCGGAACTTTCCATAGCCTAGCTCATCGTTTATTACGCCGCCACTGGCAGGAAGCCGGGTTACAACAACAGTTTCAGATTATCGATAGTGACGACCAACTTAGCTTGCTAAAGCGCCTGTGCAAGGAAATGCAGTTAGATGAGGCACGCTGGCCTGTGCGCCAGTTCCAAGGTTTTATCAATGGCTGCAAAGACGAGGGGCAACGTCCACAGCATATTGATACCAATGGTGATTACCATCTACAAACCCAGGTCAACGTTTACGCCGCTTACCACCAAGCTTGTGAGCGAGCTGGCTTGGTGGATTTTGGCGAACTGTTACTACGCTGTCATGAGCTATGGCTGCACAATCCAGCCCTTCTTAAGCACTATCAAGGCCGTTTTAAGCACATATTGGTTGATGAATTCCAAGATACCAATACCATTCAATACGCTTGGTTACGCGTGCTTGCCGGGCAGAGCACACGCGTCATGGCCGTGGGTGATGATGATCAGTCTATCTATGGCTGGCGAGGTGCAAAAATAGAAAATATCCAACAGTTTGAAGTGGACTTTGGCAATTCCCAAACCGTACGTCTAGAACAGAATTACCGCTCCACAGGCACTATCCTCAAAGCAGCTAACGGCCTCATTAGCAACAATAATTCTCGCTTAGGCAAGAATCTATGGACCGATGGTAGCGATGGTGAGCTTATCTCACTGTATGCGGCTTTCAATGAAATGGATGAAGCCCGCTTTATTGTCGATCAAATTAACCAGTGGCAGCAAGGAGGCGGTCTACGCGCCGAGTGCGCCATCCTGTATCGCTCCAATGCCCAGTCTCGGGTTTTGGAAGAAGCCCTAATTCGTGCTGCCATGCCTTACCGTATATATGGTGGTCAACGCTTTTATGATCGTCTGGAAATTCGTAATGCCCTGGCTTATCTGCGCTTGATCCACAACCGCAATGATGATGCCGCTATGGAGCGGGTGTTCAATGTACCCACAAGAGGTATTGGCACAGCCACCATTGGCCTAATTCGCCAGCACGCCCGAGATGAGGGCTGCTCCATGTGGGATGCCAGCCAACAAATACTCACTGCGAATGGCCTCACAACCCGCGCCCACAACGCGGTCGACAATTTTTTGAAACTCATAGAACGCTTAGCAGAAGACACGGCCGAAGCACACTTGCACGAGCTAGTAGACCATATCATTCAATACTCAGGACTAATTCAACACCACCTGAAAGAAAAAGGTGAAAAGGCACAGACTCGCATTGATAACCTCAACGAGCTGGTTAGTGCCGCCAAGAGCTTCGCCATTGGCTGGAGTCCGGTGCAACAGTCTGACGACCCGGATAGCGAACTCGATACGCAGGCCAGCACACCGTTGGGGGCCATGCTTGACCAGGCCGCCCTTGATGCAGGCGAACAACAAGCCGATGAATCAGAAGACAGTGTGCAATTAATGACGCTACACTCAGCCAAGGGGCTAGAATTCCCTCTGGTATGCTTAAGTGGCGTAGAAGAGGGCCTGTTCCCTCACAAGATGTCGTTAGAGGAAGGCGGCCGCTTAGAAGAAGAGCGGCGTTTGTGTTATGTCGGTATTACCCGCGCCATGCAAAAGCTGTTTATTACCTACGCCGAAACACGCCGACTGCACGGCCAAGATACCTTTAACCGGCCATCCCGCTTTATCGGTGAATTACCCAATGAGCTGTTGCAAGAAGTACGTCTAAAATCAAGCATCAGCCGCCCCGTAACAGCCCACCCAACAGCTGGGCAAAAGTTCGAGCGCTGGGGCCGCCACCAAGCACTGGAGACCCCCACCATAGCCTTAGGACAATTGGTCCGCCACCCCATGTTTGGAATCGGCACGGTCGTTAATGCCGAGGGCGTGGGGCCACAGGCAAGGGTGCAAGTAAATTTTGAGAATGAGGGCAGCAAATGGCTCGTTTTGGCCTATGCTAAACTGGAAACTCTGTAACGCTTAACGCCTGTCTGTTATGGGGGGCCATACGTTATTTCTTGCCCAGACAGCTTCTATATTCTATTATGGTATTTATATATACTTAAACGGAATATAACTATGTATTGCCTATCTTTGCGCCTCTCCAAACTCATCATGCTGGTCATAGGCTGGCTGACCCTTGCCAGCACCAATGCCAATGCCACCTTACAAACTATCCAGGTCACCGACAATGTCTATGCCCTAGTTGGCGAACTGAGTAATCGCAGCACCAGCAACCTTGGCAATAATGCCACCTTTGGCATCATTGTTACGCAAGACAGTGTGGTCTTGATTGATTCCGGTGCTGGCACCTTGGCTGCCCAAGCCATCGAAACACAAGTGCGCAAAATCACGCCCTTACCCATTAGCCACGTTATTAATACCGGTGGCCAGGACCATCGCTGGCTAGGTAATGCTTACTTTTACCAGCAAGGCGCGCAAATTATTGCCAGCCTAGCAGCCATCACAGACCACAACGAGCGCGCTGGAGACCAACTTAACAAACTGAACAACCTACTCAGTCAAGATCCCATGCAAGGCCTTGAACCAATGACAGCCCAACGGACCTTTACCGAATCACTGGATCTGCAAGTAGGTGGCGTTAAACTTGAGATCCGACACCTAGGCGCTGCCCATACGCCAGGAGATGCTTGGGTATACCTACCTGAACAAAAAATCCTGTTCAGCGGTGATATTGCCTACGGCCAGCGCATGCTGGGCGTGATTGAAGTTTCTGATAGCGCTTCTTGGATACAAGTCTTTGCCGCCATGGCTGAACTGGATAGCCAACAAGTTATCCCTGGCCACGGGCTACCCTCAGATATCAACACGCTCACGGCACAAAGTTATGACTATCTTGTACACTTGCGCACAGCGGTCGGCGATTTCATTGATCAAGGTGGTGATCTCAGCGATATTCGCCAAGTCGACCAATCCAAGTTTTCCTATCTACGTAATTATGAGGGCATCGCTCCAGGTAACGCATTACGGGTCTTTGAGCAGATGGAATGGGAATAACTATTCACCGTAGGGTAAACGATGTATTGCGAGCTTGAATGACAGTAGGCTTAGAGGTGAACAACCCATAATATCAAGGAACAAAGTATGCAAAAACGCTCAGAAAAAATAGAAAAAATGGGTACCTTAATGGTCGACAGTTTCCATTATCTGGCCCTATTCGTCATCGGTGCTACTGTTGTCTGGTCCGCTTTCTATGAATATATGCACATGATGGAAAAGGGTTACGCCGCCCTTAAAGACATCTTATTACTATTTATTTATCTAGAATTAGGGGCCATGATCGGCATCTATTTCAAGACCCAGCGTTTACCTGTGCAGTTCCTCATTATTATTGCCATCACGGCCCTCTCTCGCCACCTGGTTATTGATGTGCAAAAAGTCTCAGACGATTTTTATCTGCACCTGCTACTCAGCATTTCTGGCGCTATCGTATTACTTAGCGGTGCACTTTGGCTATTAAGTTACACTACCCACAAATACGGTCGCCCAGAAGATCGACATGTCAAATAGGGTTAAACTTCCAGCAAAAACGTTACCGGACCATCATTGCATAGACTGACCTGCATAGCGGCTCCAAACTGACCCGTTTGCACTCGCGAGGGGCCCGAAAACATGGTTTGCGGGGCCATTTTTTCCCTCGCCTGGAGGACAAAATACTCATACAGTTGTTGCGCCAAAGCCGGTTGCGCTGCACTGGTAAAGCTTGGACGCATGCCTTTTTTGGTAGATGCCGAGAGTGTAAATTGACTCACCACCAACAAACCTCCCCCCGACTGCTGCACATTCAAATTCATTCTATCTTGGGCATCGGCGAATATCCGGTAGTTGATGACTTTATGCAATAATTGCTGCGCTTTGCTCTGGTCATCATTGCGGTCAACCCCTAGCAGCACTAACAGGCCGGGACCAATACTACCGACTGTTTCATCGGCCACATCAACTTGTGCTTTACTGACACGCTGGATCAATGCTTTCACTAATTAACCTGCCTTTTTACTAAATGCTTGTGTGGCTTTCACCAGGTTATCAACTATGCCAGGCTCCATTTGACTATGACCGGCATCCCGTATGATATGCAACTCACTGGCAGGCCAATAATCATGCAGCAATTGTGCCTGATCCATTGGGCACACCATGTCATAACGGCCGTGCACTATGATAGCGGGGGTATGTGCGATCACAGACATGTTAGCAAGAATCTGATTGTCGCTCAGAAAACAATCGTGTTTGGCGTAATGACATTCAATACGAGAAATAGCCAAGGCATCATGGATATCAGCGCCACTTTCACATGCCACCATCTGGGGTTCCAGAGTGGAAATTCTAGCTTCCCAAATAGCCCAAGCCTTCGCTGCAGCAACACGTCGCAGCTCGTCCTCACCGGTAAGCAAATCATAGTAGTAATCCACCATATGCTGCTGTTTTTCGGTTGGCACCTTGGCGCTAAAATCTTGCCAGTGATCAGCAAATATACGACTAGCTCCCCCGGCTTCGAACAGCCAGCCCATGTCTTGAGGGCGAGCCAAAAAAATACCTCTCAATATTAAACCGCGCACCCGTTGCGGGTAAGCTTGCGCGTATAGCAACGACAAGGTAGACCCCCAAGAACCACCAAATAATAGCCAGCTCTCTATGCCCAGTGCAATTCGCAAAGCCTCAAAATCCGCTACTAATTTATCGGTTGTATTACCCGCTAGACTGGCATGGGGAAGCGAGTGCCCAGCACCGCGCTGATCAACCATGACAATATGATACAACTCTGGGTCAAAAAATTGCCGCGTTATTGGGCTGCATCCGCCACCAGGGCCACCGTGCACGACCAGCACAGGAATGCCCTGCGGATTACCACTTTGCTCTACATAGAGGCTATGTCCATCGGTTACATCGAAAAAGAATTCTCGATAGGGGTGAAATTCCGAATAAAGTTTATACATAATGGCTTCTTGTATGACCTTTGGCGCTTACTTCTTTCCATGCTACCATCAAGCGTTATTTCACCCAAGGCCCAATGGTCACACTATGAAACAAACTCTAATACGTCGCCAAGAAAAACTAACACAATTGCTAGCCAATAGCCCAATTGACGCAGTGGCCATCATCCCCGGCCCGAATTTTCAGTATCTAACAGGGTTAAGCTTTCACCTAATGGAGCGACCCACCCTGCTGTTTGTTACAGCCCAAGGCGAGCTAATGGCCATCATGCCGGCTTTGGAAAGACTTATGTGGGAAGCCGCTATGCCCAGCGTCACCACTTTTTACTGGCAGGACAAAGATGGCTTTGAAGCGGCTTTTGCCGCCGCAAAGCAACACCTTGGGAATATGAAACTGGGTGTTGAAGGCCTGCGCATGCGTGTATTTGAAGCCGATGCTCTGCGTCAGCAGTTTGGCCATGACAGTATCAGCAATGCAGCTGATATTTTCAATCAACTGCGTTACTGCAAAGATAACAGTGAAATTGCGTTAATAGAAAAAGCTATCGCCATCAGCGAGGTTGCCCTACAAGAGACCCTTGCCGAAGTAAAAGCCGGCATGCTAGAAACCGATATTCTAAATTTATTAAAAATGCGCATGCTGGCCAATGGTACCGAAGGTTTTGCTTTTGAGCCTATCGTGCTTGCTGGCGGCAACGCGGCTAATCCCCATGGCCACGCTGGCACTAGAGCGCTACAAGCTGGTGATCCACTACTCATTGACTTTGGCGCTTTTTATCAAGGCTACAGTGCCGATATTACCCGCACTTATTTTTGCCAATACGCCACCGATTTTCACGCTGACCTCTACCATACGGTACTGGCAGCCAATAGCAAAGGGCGAGCTCTAGCTAGCCCTGCATGTACCGCTCACGATATTGACGCAGCTGTCACTCAAGTACTGAATAACTCCGCCCATGCTGATTTTATTGTTCACAAAACCGGCCATGGCCTTGGCTTGGATGTGCA
>JAAERS010000285.1 GCA_024230095.1 Gammaproteobacteria bacterium
AATTTCATAATAACTCCTTATTGTTTTTTTAATCAGCGGTCGAATCCGACCCAAGTTGCTTAGTATTCTAAACAAATTTCTTAATATGGACAATTGTCCATTTAAAGTGAAATATATTTCTCATCAATAACCCAAAGCCTGACGCTGTTTCGCCGACCAAGCCTGACTCAAGCGATCTAAAATAATAGCCAACAACACAATGCCAATACCACTGGCCAAACCGGCCCCTGTATTAGACAGATTCAAAGCATTAAATACTTCGCGCCCTAATCCGCCACCACCTATCAAAGGTGTAACTACCTGCATAGCCAAAGCCATCATCACGGCCTGATTAAAGCCTAGCATCACGCTAGGTAAGGCCATAGGTAGCTGCACCTTGGTTAAAGATTGTCGTGTGTTGCTGCCAAATGAAGTGGACACTTCGTTGTAGGTTTCTGGAATTTGCGAAATACCCAAGCTAGTTAAACGAATGACCGGTGGTAAGGCATAAATTACAGTGGCGATTACTGCCGATACAATATTGCCACCAAAAAACATCAGCACAGGAATCAAATAAACAAAACTAGGCAAGGTCTGCATGGCATCCAATATGGGGCGCAAAACCATATCCGCGCGTTTGCTGCGCGCCGTCAGGATCCCCAAAGGCATACCAAAAATAAAGCAAATCAATACGGAAACCAGCACCGATGACAAGGTCAACATCGCCTCTTCCCACAAGTCACTAGCGCCAATAAATAACAACAGCACTAAACAAATCAAAGCAAAGCGCAGACCCGCCGACAACCAGCCCACCACCACAAACACACCAATAACAAAATACCATGGCAAGTTGGTCAGATAGACATCCAAAGGGTGCAACATGTAATAATAAACGATACTTTTTAAGCCTTTAGTAAAGGCAATAAAAACTGGGTTTACCGTTAACCAAGCCACCATTTCATCTACTGGTTGGCGCATGGAAAACTCCCAGTTTTCATACGCGCTAAAGGCAAAGCCATTGGCGTCAAGAATCCACACTAGAGCCAAAAAACCAACAGAGGATATGAAAAAAGCATAGCGCCTAACCCAAGCACTGTATGACTGAGCCAGTTGCACATTAACAAACTTTAAAAGGAAAAAACCGATCCACACCCACATTTCCACCCAATACGCAGATCCCCTTGCAACCAGTTGCCAAACAACATTGATTGTGGTCTCCATGGCCAAAGCCAAGGCGTTGTACTGCCATGACTGGGGCAGCATGCGAAAGCGAATACGGTCACCCTTATAATCACCTTGCTTAGGCGCTGCTAGGGCCAAACTCAAACGATCAAAAATCACCGCCATAAATACAATACAAAGCCCCGCTTCCAAGGCCCAACCAACTTTAAGCTTATAAATGGCTTTCCAAACTTCTGAGCCCAGACCTTCAGCACCGATGAAGGTCGCCAAAACCACCAGCCCCAGAGCCATCATAATAGTTTGGTTGATGCCCATCATAATACTTGGTAAAGCCAAGGGAATCTGCACCTTGAACAACAGTTGCCGCGGCGTAGAGCCATAGGAGACGGCGGCTTCAATTGTATTAGCCGGCACCTGGCGAATACCCAGGCTAGTCAAACGAATCACCGGGGGCAGAGCATAAATCATGGTGGCAATGATGGCCGGAGGCCCACCAATGCCAAAAAAGAATACTGCCGGCAACAGGTACACAAAGCTGGGCATCGTTTGCATGGTGTCAAGAATAGGTTTAATTACTGCCTCAGCACGATTACTTTGCGAGCACCAGACCCCCACAGCCAAACCGATAACCACAGACATAATGACCGCCAACCCCATTAGGGCTAAGGTTTGCATTGCCGAATCCCACAAACCCACACCATTCCAGAACAAGGCACCGATCAGGGTCAATAAAGCTAAGGGCAAGCCCCCATAGCGCAATGCAGGCAATACCATCAAGCCGACCACAAACAACCAAGGAGAGAGCAGGAAAAAGTCTTCAACCGTATACAGAACCTCTTCGATGCCACCAGCAATCATGCGGGTAAACCAGCGGTAGTTTTTCTTCAACCAGTCTTCTGCATCATTTACCCAGTCCACAAAAGCAAAAGATTCAGAAATAAATTGGGGAAATACGCTAGGCCCTGTCGCTGAGTTTACTAGCAATAGGGACAATAAAAAGGTGCCAAAGCCCACTGCCAACATCCACACTAAGCGAGATTGGCGGGTTTGGTTGGTATCACGAAATGTCACTGTAGTTTGCAGAACAAAGCCCTTCGTAGTTAGAATTGTTATTGATTGTGATATTCACTTGCTCGCGAAGCCGTGTCAAGTGCTATTCAGTTTTTTTTGAACAATCATTCAATAAAACTTGCTATATGCTCACAGTTGTGGCAAAAATTACCTCTAAATTAATAAAAAAGAGCCCTACCATGGCAAACCAAGACTCCATCCGCTGCGAAAATATGTGGAAAATCTTTGGCCCGCATCCTCAACGTGTCCTTGCCGACTTAACTCCCGAACAAAGTCGTGCCGAAGTGCAAGCCAAAAATGGTCATGTTATTGCTGTCAAAGACGTTAGCTTTGACATTAAACAAGGTGAAACCTTTGTAGTTATGGGGCTCTCGGGCAGTGGCAAATCTACCTTGGTGCGTTGTCTTTGCCGTCTTATTGAGCCCACCGCAGGCAATTTTTATGTGGGCGATAAAAACGTTACCACCATGACCAATGCTGAATTAATGAACCTGCGCCGCAACAACCTCAGCATGGTATTCCAGCATTTCGGTTTATTTCCCCATCGCACAGTACTAGAAAACATAGCCTATGGCCTAGAAGTGCGAGGCATGCCCAAGCACGCACGCCTCACTAAAGCCGAAGAGGTATTAAAAATGGTTGGCCTCGATGGTTGGCAAAACAACTACCCAAGGGAACTATCGGGCGGTATGCAACAACGTGTTGGCCTAGCAAGAGCTTTAGCAGTAGATCCGGATATTTTGATATTTGACGAGCCCTTTTCTGCCCTTGACCCACTTATTCGCCGTGAAATGCAAGATGAGCTTTTATCTATCCAGAAGCTAGTAAAAAAAACCATGATCTTTATTACCCATGACTTTTTAGAAGCCATAAAAATGGGCGACCACATTGCCATTATGAAAGATGGTGAAGTATCTCAAATTGGCACCCCAGAAGAAATTGTTGCCAATCCAGTAAACGATTATGTACAAGAATTCACCGAAGATGTGCCTCGCTACAAGGTACTGAGCGCTGGCAAAGTCATGCGGAAAGAACTGTCGGCAGAAGCGCAACAAGCCCTAACTGAATCAGGCATTAAATTTAGTACCGAAGACAAAATAGAAGACTTGATCGAACAGGTGGTCGCCCAATCCCATGCCATTGCCGTATGTGATGCCAGTGGCCAAGCGGTGGGAGAGATCGATCAAGCCATTATGTTGCAAGCAATGCATGCACGCTCATAACATGAACTGAACAATGTCACTACAGACAAACCAACTCCGTGTTTCCCGTGGTGCTTGTTACCTAAATGTAGAGACCTATGGGCAACGTCACAGGCCGGCCATTGTTCTTGTGCATGGCCTAGGCATGCAGTTGGTCGAGTGGCCTACCGACTTAATTCATGCGTTGCAACAAAATTTCTATGTGATCACCATGGATAATCGCGACATAGGGTTGTCCAGTCGCCATGGCCCAGATATTGATCTAAAGGCAGGCCAAGCCAGCAGCAGCCAAACAAACTATCGCCCCCCCTACTCTTTATTTGACATGCGCGATGACATCATTGCCGTCGTCAATCATTTACAAATAAGGCGCTTTGCCTGCGTCGGCTTTTCTATGGGCGGCATGCTGGCCCAGCTTGTGGCAGCCTATGCTCCAGAGCGAGTTTTGGCACTAGTGCAGATAGGCTCTACCGGCTCCGAAGCCGACCTTGGCAGCAGTAAAGAATGCCAGCAACGATTGCAAAGAATCACACAATCGAACAACTGCCAAACTGAATTAGTACAAATGATGGTGGAGGATTTTGCTTACTACGCGCGGCCTATGCACTTAGATGCCAAAGCCACGCTTGAAGAGAGCCAATTACTGATCGCTCGAGGTTATACACAAGGCGGCTATACTCGCCAATGGCAAGCACTCCAGAGTCTTGGAAATCGGCTGGCCATTTTGCAACAAATACAAGCCCCGACACTAATCATTGCAGGGGTTGAAGACCCCTGTATCGACCCATCTCACAGCCTGAATGCTCACAGTATAATTACCAATAGTGAACTATTAATGCTGCCAAACGTTGGGCACTGGCTGAGTGAGGCAATTTGCCAAGCAGCGATTAATTGGCTCACGCAAAAACTTAGTGGTTGGGCGGATGAGCCTGCTCCATAGGCGTCAACAAGATTTCAATCAAACATGCACCCACAATTAGCGCAGCACCGAACCACTCCAACATAGACATGCGTTCATCGGGTAACAAAATACTAGCGGTAATTGCCGCAACCAGCACTTCCGACATCATCAGCAACCCCACACGCCCAGGAGACAAAAATTTCTGTGCCCAAATTAATATAACCGCACTGGGCATAATCAAGCACACAGAAATACCTAGCGAAACCGGAATTGCCGCCCAAATTTGCTCTCCAGTGAGCAGGGTTTGATTACCAGCCACAGCGCCCAATAACAGCGCGCCTACAACGACCGATATAGACTGGAATGCGGCCATGGTAGGCAGCGGCACAGTGGGCAAGCGTTTAATCATGGACGCACCAAATGCCCAAAATACACCCGAAAGAAACCCATACAAGTCACCGATATTCAAGGTCATAGCCGGGCCACCAGAAACCAGCACCGACAAACCCAACAAACCACCCACTATCGCTAACCAACGTTGCCAGGTGGCCTTTTCTCCTAACCAAAATATACCAATTAAGGTCGCCCATATAGGCGTCAAATAATACAGCAGTGTAGCGCGCATAACGGACGTGTAAATTAAGCCCGCTCCGTACATGGCAAACGCCAACCCAGTGAGCAAACCAATAATTAGTGCGGCGCCTAGGTATTGACGATGTTTAGGCCAGTTAGTTAAAACCCAACCGACAAACAAAAATACCGGTGCTATATTGAGTAGGGCCACGGGCCAAGCGCCAGAAATTCCCATATCTTCCAAATAGCGTAAAGGAAGCCAATATATTCCCCAAACGGCAGCACCAAACAACACACTCATGGAAGCAAAATTAGAACTTGGTGACTGCAACGACATGGCCACTCCTTAACCCCGCGGGTAAAAACACACCCACAATATGACAGCAAAACGCCAATATATCGGCTTCTTAAGGCTAACGCCAGAGTTACTTTATTTTGCCCAATGGCATGAAATATTTAGCCCAGCTTATCACTTGCATGCACCCATAACTTGGGGCTACAGTTAGCTCACCCAAAACAATTACATTTAGGTGCCCTATGACTGCCTCTATACACGCCATTGATGATGCTTTGATCCACCAAGCACGCATAGATTTAGCTGCTTGCTTCCGCTGGACAGCACGCTTGAATATGCATGAATCGATCGCCAATCATTTCAGCTTTGCGGTATCCGATGATGGCAGCCAATTCATCTGCAACCCCCGCGGACGTCACTTCAGCAACATCAAAGCCAGTGAAATGCTGCTATTAGACGCCAATGATGCCGACACCATGAATCGCCCCAACGCCCCCGACCCCACAACCTGGGCCATCCATGGCGCCTTGCACCGCAATGTTCCTCAAGCACGCTGCCTAATGCATATTCATTCGCGCTATGCCTTGGCCTTGGCCTGCCTACAAGATGGCAGCATGTTACCCATTGACCAAAACACCATGCGCTTTTTTAATCGCATTGCTTTTGATAAGCAATTTGACGGCATGGGGTTGGGGGATGAGGCACAACGTTTGTCTACCTTGTTGGGCGATAAGAAAATCTTGCTTATGGGCAATCATGGTGTGCTGGTGGCAGGTAAAGATATCGCCCAATGCTTTGATGACCTGTATTATTTCGAGCGCGCGGCTCAGACCCTCATCGACGCCTATGCCACAGGCAAAGAACTGTTGGTGGTATCTGATGAAGTGGCCGAAAAAACCGCCCAACAATGGGAAAACTACGGTTTTGAGTTCGCCCAGCAACACTTGCAAGAGCTAAAAGAGATTCTTGATCGTGAAGAACCTGATTATCGCCGATAGCATAAAAAGGGTGCCCTTGCTGCCACCATAGCAACAGGGGCAACCATTCACATATGCGACACAGCCTAGCACACCGCTTTGCCGTAACCCTATTTACCGCTATAATCGATGTCTAATCGCCGGCTATCCGCCGGTTTTATTTCATCAGGATCACAGCAACTCTGTGTCCACCCTTGTCATAAAACGGTAGGCTCGTCCAATAGTCAAGCACTACCAAGTAAAGGATCACCCAATGATCAAAGTCGATTGTGTGAGCAAACATTTCGGTGGTGTACACGCCGTAAGCAATGCCTCCATAGAAATTGCCAAGGGCTCAATTACCGGCTTAATTGGCCCCAATGGCGCCGGCAAAACCACCATGTTTAACATGATTGCCGGCAACATCAAGCCTACCTCTGGTAACATTTATCTAGATGGCGAAGATGTCACTGGCCTGCCCCCTTATGAGCTATTTCATAAAGGTTTGTTACGAACTTTCCAAATTGCTCACGAATTCACCACCCTCACGGTACTTGAAAATCTTATGATGGTACCTGCCCTACAGGCAGGTGAAGAACTCATGAACGCCTGGTTTCGCCCCTCTATGGTTAGGAGCCAAGAGGCCAAAATTCGTGACCGCGCTCTTGAAGTCATTGATTTTCTTAATCTCAGCCACGTTGCCCAAGAACTGGCGGGCAACCTTTCTGGAGGCCAAAAGAAACTGGTTGAATTAGGCCGTACAATGATGGTAGATGCTAAAGTGGTGCTGCTGGACGAAGTAGGCGCCGGCGTTAACCGCTCTTTGTTACGCGAAATTGGTAACGCCATTGTGCGCCTGAACAAAGAGCAAGACTACACTTTTTGTATGATCGAGCACGACATGGACTTTATTGGTCGCTTGTGTGACCCAGTAATAGTGATGGCAGAAGGTGCCGTATTAGCCGAGGGCACCGCTGAACAAGTCATTTCCAATGAAGCTGTCATCGAGGCCTACCTAGGCCGCGGTCTGAAGAATAAATAGGCGGATTAGACTATGAGCTATTTTGAAGCCAACCAAATGACTGGCGGCTATGGCGGCGCAGACATTCTCAACAACTGCAGCGTGTCTGTCGACAAGGGCGAAATCGCTGTTATCGTCGGCCCCAACGGGGCGGGTAAATCTACAGCCATGAAGGCCTGCCTAGGCATGCTTGACTTGCGCTTGGGCAAGGTCACCATTGGGGACAAAGACATTACCACCATGTCTCCCCAAGACCGCGTTAAAGAAGGCATCGCCTTCGTGCCTCAAACTAACAATGTTTTTGCTGGCATGACGGTCGAAGAAAACCTAGAAATGGGTGCTTACCTGCGCACCGATAACTTTATCGAAACCATGGAGCAAATTTACGACCTGTTCCCTATCCTGAAAGAAAAACGCTATCAAAATGCGGGGGAATTGTCTGGTGGCCAACGACAGCAAGTGGCTGTAGGTCGAGCCATGATGACCCAACCCACCGTATTGATGTTGGATGAACCCACCGCGGGTGTTTCCCCCATCGTCATGGATGAATTGTTTGATCGTATTCTAGAAGTAAAAAAACAAGGTTTGGCCGTACTGATGGTTGAACAAAACGCTGCTCAAGCACTTCACATTGCCGACAAAGGCTATGTATTGGTGCAGGGTTCCAACAAACACACGGGCAGTGGTGAAGAACTACTGGCCGACCCCGTGGTGCGTCGCACCTTCTTGGGAGGTTAAGCCATGCCTGACTTTACCGATATTCTTAACGCTTTTGTTCTGTTATCTAACTTTGTACTAATCCCTGCTTTGACCTATGGCTCACAGCTGGCGCTTGGCGCCTTAGGCATTACCTTGATCTACAGCATCTTGCGCTTTTCTAACTTTGCCCATGGTGACCTGATGGCTTTTGGCACCATGCTGGTGATTCTGATTACCTGGCTATTCCAGTCCATAGGTATCAGCTTTGGCATCCTTCCAACAGCGCTATTGGCCTTGCCCTTTGCCATTGTTGGCACCATCATTTTAAGCTTGATTATTGACAAATCGGTGTATCAATTCTACCGCCAAAAGAAAAGCCCACCAGTAATTTTTGTTATCGTTTCCACAGGTGTCATGTTTGTCATGAACGCCATCGTGCGCTTTATCATTGGCCCTGAGGATCAACGCTTCATGGATGGTGTTAAATTCATCATCAGACCTCGCGAATTTAAGTTAATGACCGGCCTCAACGAAGGCTTGGCACTAAAATCCACGCAGGTGCTCACGGTAGCAATTACCCTAGCTGCTGTCGCGGCCCTCTTCTACTTCTTACAGAAAACCCGCACTGGTAAAGCCATGCGTGCATATTCTGACAACGAGGACTTGGCATTGCTTTCTGGTATTAACCCAGACCGCGTTGTTTGGGTAACCTGGATTATCGTCGCCACCTTAGCCACCGTGGCAGGCACCTTGTATGGCCTAGACAAGAGCTTTAAGCCTTTCACCTACTTTATGCTACTGCTGCCCATGTTTGCCGCCGCTATTGTGGGTGGTATCGGCAGCCCCATCGGTGCCGTAGTAGGTGGTTACATCATTGCTTTTTCCGAAGTCATGGTGACCTATGCCTACAAGAAGTTTCTCATTTACCTCATGCCCGAATCCCTAGAACCTAGTGGCTTGTCTCAATTCCTGTCCACAGACTATAAGTTCGCCGTATCCTTTATTTTGTTGGTAGTGGTACTGCTGATTCGACCAACTGGCATCTTTAAAGGGAAGACTATCTAATGAATATACTAACTAATGAAGATAATCGCGCCCCCCTCGCTTTTGCCTTTATGGCGATACTGCTATTAGGTGTTGGTTTTGGCCAGTCCTGGTCATTAATGTTAGCCATTTTAAACCTATGCTTGATTTCCGCCGTCATGGCCTTGGGCGTTAACATCCAATGGGGCTATGCCGGCCTGCTTAACCTGGGCGTCATGGGCTTCACCTCCTTAGGTGGCCTCGCTGCTGTATTGGTTTCTGAAGCACCAATATTGGAAGCTTGGGCCGTCGGCGGCCAAGGTATGGTTACCAGTTTTGTTCTGGTGGTCATCACGATCATATTGGCGATACTAGTCTATCGTTCAGTGGCCCCAGGCAAGCCACGCCGCATCGCTATGATACTGCTATTTATCGGCGCCTATTTTGTGATCAATAGCTTCTACGGCCCGGCTGTGCACGCCATTGAAGGCGTCAACCCCGCCAGCCAAGGCTTCTTGGGTGGCATGGGCTTACCTATCATATTCTCTTGGATTCTGGGCGGTTTTCTGGCCGCTGGTGTGGCATGGGTTATTGGCAAGATCACCCTCGGCCTTCGCTCTGATTACTTGGCCATTGCTACCTTGGGTATTTCTGAAATTATCATCGCTGTTCTAAAGAACGAAGACTGGTTGGCTCGAGGTGTAAAGAACGTTGTGGGCATGGACCGACGCCCTGTCCCTGTGGAATTGAACCTGCAAAACAGTCCATGGTTTACCGACATGATCAGTAACCTGTTCAGTGATCGCTTGTCCGTCCTTACTGGTACGGCCCAGCAAAAAGCCCTCAATGAACTCATCATTCAGTCCTCCAGTATCTTTGTAAAACTGTGTTTTACCGGCCTATTTGTGGTTATCTTGCTGGTCGTATTGTGGCTCTCCATCCGCGCCTTAAACTCACCATGGGGCCGCATGATGCGCGCTATTCGAGACAACGAAGAAGCCGCCAATGCCATGGGAAAAAATGTGGTCAAACAACACCTGCAAGTGTTTATTCTAGGCAGTGCTGTAGTGGGTATCGCTGGCGCCATGCTAGTGACCCTAGACGGCCAGTTTACTCCTACCAGCTATCAACCATTGCGGTTTACCTTTTTGGTATGGTTAATGGTCATTGTCGGTGGCAGTGGTAACAACTTGGGCGCCGTATTTGGTGGTTTCTTTATTTGGTTCATGTGGATCGAGGCAGAACCTGCCTCCATAGCCTTTATGGACCTAGTGACCAGTGGCATGGCTGATGGCACCAGTGGTTTGCGCGAGCATCTGCTAAAAAGTGCTCCCCACCTACGCTTGGCTATTATGGGCTTGGTATTATTGCTTACCATGCGATTTATGCCCAAGGGTATTATTCCCGAAAAGACACGCTTACACTCAGTGTAACCGCCCTTTTAAGTTGTAGGCTGGGCGCATGCCTGGCCTACACAGGCACATCAAAACAAGCCAATTGCGCTAATACCCGAACAAAATCTTCCGGCAAGGCGGCTTCTATTACTATAACGCCACCCTGCCTATCTGTCAGCTCCAGACGCTGGCAATGCAACCACAAGCGCCCATGACCAAAAAAGGCCTCACAGGCCCTATTTAAAGGCCCCTTGCCGTGGCGACTGTCACCAATGATAGGGTGAGCTATGTGCTTAAGATGACGTCTAATCTGATGTTTACGTCCTGTTAATGGTCGACATTCAAGCAGCGTGAAACGAGTTTGTGGGTATCGATCTAGCGCCTCTGGCACCTCATAGCGGGCGACACAATTAATATCGGTAAAAGCCGCTTGAGGCTCTTCGCCAGCGGCAATGCCAGCCGCTTTATCAGCCTCTTGGCGCAAAGCGTGGTCGATACCGCACTTTGAAGGAGCAAAACCTCGAGTGAGAGCCAAATAATGCTTGGCCACTTTATTATCCTGCCATTGTTGCGCATAAAAACTAGCTGCACTAGCACTTAAAGCAAACACCAGCACACCGGATGTGGGCTTATCCAGACGATGCAAAGGATATACATGCTGACCCAACTGGTTACGCAACTCCTGCACCGCAAAACGTGTCTCACGTTTATCAATGGGGCTGCGATGAACCAATAAGCCACTGGGTTTATTAATAGCCACCAACTCATCAGTTTGATAGACGACATCTAACATCTAGCTGCCCTGTAAGGTCAAAATAATCCGACGCTGGCCACCAAATTGCCGGTGCTCACCTAGATAAATTCCTTGCCAAGTGCCTAATAACATCTGACCTTTGGATATGGGTATCGTAAGATTGACACCTAATAAACTGCTTTTTATATGGGCCGGCATATCGTCTGGCCCCTCGTCATCATGTTCATAAAAGCGAGTAGATTCAGGCACAGAGCGCAAAAAGTGCTGCTCCATATCTCGGCGCACGCTGGGGTCGCAGTTCTCATTGAGTGTCAGTGACGCGGAGGTATGTTGCAGGAATAGGTTTACCTGCCCTGTCGACAGTATCGGCAAGTGGCGCAATGCATCTTCGACATGATGGGTAATCAAATGAAAGCCTCGTTGGTGGCGAGGTAGTTGAATGGTAGATTGTTGCCAAATCATAGGGTGTTTGCTTGGTTGTGTGACATTAGGTGAAGCATTGCCTAAATCATAAACCAACAAGCACAAAAAAGCCCGACCAAATAGCCAGGCTTTTATTATGTCTTGCCGGGGTAAACCCCAACCTACATATTAGTGAACTTTAATCGTTGTGAACTCACCACCGCTCACTTCCATTTCCTTATAGGAACCGGCAGGGTCGCCATTGGCATCAAATTCTACGTTGGTTGCACCTTCATAGTTAACTTGACCGCCATTAGCCAAAATCTCCAGTCCCTTGCCAATTTCGCCAGGTAGGATAATTTCGCCAGGAGCGTTTGCAACGTTGGCAATGTTAGCAACAATGCCAGCACGATCACTAGAACCAGCTGCTTGCATAGCCAGAGCGATAAGTGCCGCTGCGTCGTAAGATTCAGCAGCGTATGGACCAGTTGCAGCACCGCCAGCAGCAGCTACATCAGCAAACATCTTGGCACCAGCAGACTCTGAACCAGGCAGAGTACCAAAGGTACCTTCAATGCCACCATCTACGGTCAGTAGCGAGTCGCCGATCATACCATCAGCCAAGATGAAACGATCGAAAGCGCCGGAGTCCAAAGAACCTTGGATAATGCCACGACCACCTTGGTCAAGGTAACCAAGTACAACCAGCTCAGAGGCTCCAGATGCAGACAGTGCGCCTACTTCAGCAGAGTAGTCTGCTTTACCGTCTTCGTGAGCCGCTTCAATCGTGATGTTACCACCAATGGCCTTAAAGGCGGAGGCGAAGGCATCAGCCAAACCTTTACCATAGTCGTTGTTGGTATAAGTCACAGCGACAGTGTCGATACCACGGGACTGAACAACTTCAGCCAAAACAACACCCTGACGCGCGTCAGAAGGCGCCGTGCGATAGAACACACCGTTGTCATCAAAAGAAGACAAACCAGGAGAAGTAGCAGATGGGGAGATCATGCCTACACCATTAGGTGCACCAACGTTTTTAGCGATAGCACCAGTAACACCGGAGCAATCAGCACCCATGATGGCGACAACACCATCAGAGTTAACCAAACGTTCTGCAGCAGCTGTCGCCGCTGACGCATCAATACAAGTAGAGTCACCACGCACGGCAGTGATTGTTTCACCACCAAGCAGATTGCCAGAATTAGACGCTTCGGCGAAAGCTAATTCAGCGGCATCAGCCATGGTAGGCGTCAAAGATTCGATTGGGCCGGTAAAGCCCAAGATAATACCTACTTTAACTTCGGCCTGGACTGCACCAGACAGTAGTGTAGCAGCAGCAGCAGCCAGCAAAGTCTTTTTGAACATTTTTTGCATATTCCCATTCCTCCGGGATTTTATAATTGTGTTTTTAGGCATCGATAAGTAGCGAGCATCTATCATGTTGATAACAACACATACCACACTGGGTTATCGCTTCATCTATTAAATTACGAGTATTGAATTGATAACAAATAAAGCGCCTACAGCCCGCAGATATCCTGCAGTCAGTCTCGCAGTATATATCCATGGCTTACCTAATTTCAAACCCCGATGTCGTATTTCGTGTAGTTTTTTTGCTAGTAACTTTACTTGGATCAATAAACCAAACTAGTTAGTCGAAGTAAAAAGCATTTTTTGCAGCGCTAGTTGTATAAGTAATCGATTTTAAGAATAGACAGCCCTCAGGCCGCAGGGTATCCTGTTACGTTTCCCAATTTGATCAGAGACATGTCATGCCAATTCGCATTCCAGACGCCTTACCCGCTACTAGTGTATTGCAAAAGGAAAATGTGTTCGTAATGACCGAAACGCGCGCATTACATCAGGACATTCGACCACTTAAAGTGGTACTGCTAAACCTGATGCCTAAGAAGATTGAAACCGAAAACCAAATCATGCGTCTACTTTCCAATTCGTCTTTACAGGTCGATATAACCCTCCTGCGTATTGACATGCGTGAAAGCAAAAACACACCGACACGCCACCTAAACAGCTTCTATCGTAGTTTCGAGGAAATTAAAAATAACAACTATGACGGTTTGATCGTCACGGGCGCCCCTTTAGGTTTGGTTGCCTTTGAAGATGTGGTCTATTGGCCGGCTGTAAATGAGGTTATTCAATGGTCCCGTGAGCATGTCACCTCATCCCTATTCTTATGTTGGGCAGTCCAAGCCGCGTTGCAATCGCTCTACCAATTGCCCAAACAAACCCGACCCAAGCTGTCCGGCGTATACACGCACCAGTTGAGCAAAAAACATGACCCGCTAACCCGTGGTTTTGACGATGAATTTAAAGCACCAGCGTCACGCAATGCCCACTTCCCTGTGGACTTCATGCAAAAGCATACCGATTTGGAAATTCTAGCTCAATCCGATGAAGTCGGTGTTTATATTATGGCTAGCGAAGACCGACGCCAAGTATACCTGACCGGGCACCCTGAGTACTCCGCCATGACCCTAGCCGAAGAGTATCAGCGCGACCTGGCCGCCGGTATTAACCCCATTATTCCAGTAAACTATTTCCCCAACGATGATCCTTCAAAAACACCTAGGGCTACCTGGCGCAGTCACGCT
>JAAERS010000286.1 GCA_024230095.1 Gammaproteobacteria bacterium
CGCTTTGATAAGTGCACTTAGGCAGCCTGGACGTTTCGCATCCGTGTCAGCGATGGCACCTATATCTTCTCCAAGCTTGTGCCCTTGGGGTGAGAAGGCATTTACTGCTTATCTAGGCAATCGTCAGGACGCATGGGCACAGTGGGACGCCAATGAACTAGTGCAAGCCAATCAGTTACAGGGGATCACTCCTCAAGAACTGTTTATTTGTCAGGGTGACGCTGATCCGTTTTATAGGGAACAATTACGTCCTGAAGTGTTCAATGCTACCTGCCAATCCATAGATCATCCCCTGATCTATCAATGTCGTAAAGGCTATGATCATAGTTACTACTATATTAATAGTTTCATCAGCGAACATTTGCGTTATCATGGACGGCATTTAGGACTAGTTTAAGCCTTATCTCATGAATAAAACGCCCCGACAAACGCGCCATGGCCACATGGCACGCGTTTCAAAATTAGCTTTGGGTGAGCAAGCCTTACCCATTCGTTTTATGTACAAAACAGTGCCTGAACATGCCAATGATACGGGCTGGCGTCTTTTTACAGGTTATGAAGATGACGAGTTCTTAGCAGAATTCGAGAATCTACCGCCGGTTCCTATACAGTCTATAGTAGATAAAGATGCGAGCCTAGATGCACTATTGGACAATAACGCTGGCAGTGTATGGGAGCGCCCCCCTGGTCAGCCTTGGCAACAGGTTCATGATTTTGAAATCCCATACGAAGAAGTGGATGTGGAGATCAATGGTGACTTAGAAAATCTCATGGAACCAGTCTGGAAGTAACCTTTTGTTATTATCTTATCAAGAGTTCAATGCCGGTCAAGCCACACCGTTAGTCGTGATCCATGGCTTATTTGGTGCCGCTGACAACTGGCGCAGTCACGTATTACGTTGGAGCAAAACGCGACACGTTATTAACTTGGATTTGCGCAATCATGGCCACTCCTTTCATGCAGATGGTATGACTTATGGGGCTATGGCCGCCGATGTAGTAGCCTTGCTATCGCATCTAAACATTACTAAGGCTCACCTACTTGGTCATTCCATGGGTGGTAAGGTGGCGGCAGAAATGGCCCTGAACTACCCTCAACTAGTAGCTAGTTTAGTGCTGGCCGATATTTCTCCAGTCCCTTATGCGCCGCGGCACCAAGAGGTACTTGCCGGCTTAAACGCCATTGATTTGAGTCGCTTAGAAAGTCGCAAGCAAGGCTTGGCAATTCTGCATGAATACGAGCCTGACATTAAGGTTTGTCAGTTTTTAATTAAAAGCCTTTATCGCGGTGCAACCGGTCAATTTGCCTGGCGCTTTAATCTTAAGGCCATAGAAAATCAATACCAACACATCAGTGCGGCACCGCAAGGCAATCCGTATCCCGGTCCAGTATTGGCGTTAAAGGGAGATAAATCGCCTTACATACTGCCTGAGCACAGATCTGCATTTGCCCGGTTTTTCCCCCACACCCAATTAAAAGTAATGACTGATTGTGGGCATTGGCTGCACGCCGAGAAGCCTGACTTGTTTGTTCGTTTGGTGGCGCGATTTATCGACCATCAAAAGGTCGAGTAAGTTAAGTGCGTGTGCTGTTGTTGTCAGCCTACGATGCCGATAGCCACCGCTATTGGCGACAACATCTGGTAGCCCAATTTCCTGACTACCATTGGACAGAGCTAGTGCTTCCAGGGCGTTACTTCAATTGGCGAATTCGTGGCAATAGTCTGCAGTGGGCGTTAACGCAACGGACTAAACTGGAACAGGGATATGACCTTATTGTTGCCACATCGATGGTCGATTTATCAGCCTTAAAAGGGATGGTTCCTAAACTTGCGGCCATTCCGAGCCTAGTTTACTTTCATGAGAACCAGTTCGCTTACCCAGTTCAGTTAAAAGAACGGCATAAACAGATCCGTATAGAGCCCATGATCGTGAATTTGTACAGCGCTGTATGTGCCAATAGTTTGGCATTTAACAGTGCCTATAATCGGGATAGTTTCTTGGAAGGCGTCAAAAACTTGCTACGCTGGTTGCCGGAGAAGTTGCCTCTTAGCCTTATTGATGATTTGTCCGAAAAATCTCACCTGTTGCCCGTGCCCATCAAGCTACTAGAGCCGGTTGCTGAGGTGCCCAATAGGTTACAAAGCCCCATACAACTAATTTGGAATCACCGTTGGGAATACGATAAGGGGCCCGATTTGTTGTACGCCAGTTTGGTGGAGTTACAGAATCGAGGTATAGCCTTTAAGTTACATTTGTTGGGGCAACAATTTCGCCAGCAACCCCAATCCTTAAAAGATATCCAAGTTGAATTTGCTTCGCAGTTGGGGCAAGTGGGGTATCTGGATAACCAGATGGAATACGAGTCCCTATTGCAGCAAGCGGATATGGTGTTATCTACTGCCGATCATGAGTTCCAAGGACTTGCTGTGAGCGAAGCCATACAATGTGGTTGTTTACCGGTATTACCTAATCGTCTGAGCTATCCAGGATTGGTTGGTGCTGATTTGTGTTATAAAGCTGCCGCTGATCTGCACTCGCAAGCAACAGCGCTGGTTGATCGGGTTGTCTATTGGCAAAGCCTTGATGCCGTAACGCTAAGACAAAAGTGGCAGGGGTTACCGGTCAGAGACTATCACTGGCAGCATCTGCGCAGCTCCTATGAGTCACTGATGCGCACCTGTGCCGGGTTTGAGTACCCCTAACTAGGGCCCTATGTTAGAATAGAGCCATTCTATTGAACGTTATAAATACTAAACCAGAATGACACGACCAAAGAAAAAATTGCCCTCTGTAGCTGGGCGCACATTTGATCCTATCGCCAAAAAGAAACCTGTTAAAGAAGGTTTTCATCCTGATAGTTACCGCACTCGAAAGCAAAAAGGTTTGGCGGTAAAAAAGAAACAAAGATCGGTATACCAAAAATTTGTTGAAGACGATCATGGCTAACCTCTGTGGTCAATAAGCAACCGTATTGTTGATAGAAAGCCATCTTTGTACACGCTCTTGCCCGCCAAAAAAACACTTTATTGCACTGCTCCTTGAAATCATGTCTCGCACCCCCATATTGGCATAGGTAACGGGTAATTACCCATCACTTAATTCAATATACCTGCACAATTGGAGTTTACTATTTCATGAGTAAGACAGCGCAAAAGGAAACCCTCGGTTTTCAAACAGAAGTAAAGCAACTTCTGCATTTGATGATTCACTCTTTGTATAGCAACAAGGAAATTTTTCTACGCGAACTGATTTCCAATGCTTCGGATGCCGCTGATAAGATGCGCTTTGCTGCCTTAGCGGATAGCAAATTATATGAAGGTGATGGTGAACTAGCGATCCACTTGAGTTTTGATGCTGACGCCAACACTTTGACTATCTCTGATAATGGTATTGGTATGAATCGCGAAGATGTTATTGAACATCTAGGTACAATTGCTAAGTCAGGCACGGCAGAATTTCTACAAAATCTAACAGGTGATCAACAAAAAGATTCCCAACTGATTGGTCAATTTGGGGTTGGTTTCTACTCTTCATTTATTGTCGCCAAAGAAGTCGAAGTATTAACCCGTAAAGCGGGTGCCCCTGCATCTGAGGGTATCGCTTGGCGTTCTGCCGGCGAAGGTGAATTTACTATTGAGCAAGTGGAATTACCGCAACGTGGCACGACTATTGTTTTGCATTTGAAAGACGATGAAAAAGAGTTTGCTGATGCTTTTCGTTTGCGTAGCCTAGTGCGTAAGTATTCTGACCATATTTCCATTCCAGTAATAATGGAAAAACAAACTTTTGGTGAAGAAGAAGCTCCAGCTGAACCAGAGGACGAAACCGTTAACGCGGCTACGGCCTTGTGGACCAAGTCTCGTAGTGAAGTTAAAGACGAAGAATACCAGGAGTTTTATAAACATATCTCACATGATTTCCAAGACGCAATGAATTGGACTCATAATAAGGTGGAAGGCAAGCTTGAGTATACAAGCTTATTGTATGTGCCAAGCAAAGCGCCTTTTGATATGTGGCAACGTGACGCCAATCGTGGCCTTAAGCTATATGTGCAGCGGGTCTTTATTATGGATGAGGCCGAGCAGTTCCTGCCTATGTACCTGCGCTTTATCAAGGGTGTAGTAGATTCTAACGATCTGTCTTTGAACGTATCACGTGAAATCTTACAAAAAGACCCGGTCATTGACTCTATGCGTGCAGCTCTAACCAAGCGAGTGTTAGATATGCTGGACAAAATGGCCAAAAAAGACGCTGAAAAATATGCTCAATTCTGGCAGGAATTTGGACAGGTGCTAAAGGAAGGCCCTGCCGAAGATATGGCCAATAAAGAAAAAATTGCTAAGCTGCTGCGCTTTGCTAGTAGTCATGACGATAAAGCCGATCAAACACACAGCTTGTCTGATTATGTTGCGCGTATGCAAGAAGGCCAAGAAAAAGTCTATTATGTGGTCGCTGACAACCATAATACTGCTAAGAATAGCCCTCATTTGGAAATCTTCAGGAAAAAAGGCATAGAAGTTTTATTGCTGTCTGATCGTGTGGATGAATGGCTAATGTCCCATATGATGGAGTTTGACGGTAAGGCATTGCAGGATGTAGCTAAAGGTAGTCTTGACCTTGGTGACATTGAAGATGAAGCTGACAAGGCCAGTCAAGCCGAGCAGGAAGAGCAATTTAAAAATTTGGTAGACCGAGTACAAGAGTTGCTTGCTGAGCAAATTGATAGTGTTCGTATTACTCAGCGTTTGACCGATTCGCCAGCTTGTTTGGTGGTTGCTGAACATGAAATGGGCGCTCAAATGCGACGTATCATGGAAGCGGCAGGTCAGGCTATCCCTGATACTAAGCCCACATTGGAATTAAACCCAACACACCCATTGGTTAGTAAATTAGATCAAGAATCTGACGAAGAGCGGTTTGCCGATCTTACTAAGGTCATCTTTGATCAGTCTTTGTTAGCCGAAGGTGGGCAACTGGTAGATCCTGCAGCCTATGTAAGTCGGTTGAACAAACTGTTATTAGAGTTGTCTGCATAATGGGTGAGAGTGTTAGATAATGCATAACCGTTAATTGGTATGCAAGAATAAAAAAGGGCCGTAATAACGGCCCTTTTTTTGTTTTACAAAGCTAAACTTTGCAATATAACTGATGCAAAGTATGGATAACTTGTGACGCTCGGCTATCGCCTAGTGAGTAGTAAATAGTTTGTGACTCTCGACGAGTTTTGACTAGACCGTCTTTGCGCAATACGGCCAAGTGCTGAGACAGCGCTGACTGACTTAATTGAACTTGTTCATTAAGATCAGAAACCGACAACTCATTGCCCTCTAAATGACAGAGAATTAGTAAACGGCTCTCGTTGGCAATTGCTTTGAGCATTTGTGCGGCCGACTGGGCGTTTGCCTTTACATCTGCAAGAGGCGATTCCATGGTTGGAGCTATGTCTGACATAATTAGAATCCTGGAAAATAAGTCCCTAAATAAGGGAATGCTTAATTGGCTTCCATATTACAACATTAAGCAAAATACGACAATAAATGTGATATCTGGTTATTAAGGCAAATCAATTTTAGCCCAAATTGGACAGTGATCTGAAGGCTTGTCCATGCCCCTGATCTGGTAATCAATTCCCGTTTTGTGGCATTGTTGCATGAGATTATCGGTTAGCAATATTTGATCTATGCGTAAACCACGTCTTGGTTCCCGGTCAAACCCTTTACTCCGGTAATCAAACCAACTGTAATCCGCGCCAGTTGGGTTAAGCTCCCGATAACTGTCTTTAAATCCAAAATCAAGCAAGCGTTGCATCCATTGCCTTTCTTCTGGCTGAAAACTAGTTTTACCTGACCGTAACCAGCGTTTTCGGTTGTCTTCACCAATGCCAATATCGATATCTGTAGCGGAGATGTTCATATCCCCCATAACAATGATATTGTCATCTGGGGTGTGCCGATCTACTAGCAGACTTTGCAGCCCAGCATAGAATTCTCGTTTAGCGGGAAATTTGGTGGCATGGTCAATACTTTCACCTTGGGGAAAATAGCCATTATAGGCGTGCAAATGGCGGCCATTATCCAACTTCAATTTGGCACCAACCAAGCGCTTTTGACTGTCTTGTGTGTCACCGGGTAAACCTTTATAGGCTTCGATAATGGGTAGCCTCGTCATAAGGGCAACGCCATAATGTCCTTTTTGGCCATGAGTGATAATTTCGTAGCCTAGGTCGGCTAGGTCTGCATGGGGAAACTCACTGTCTTGCACTTTGGTTTCTTGCAAGCCGATAATGGCCGGTTGGTAACTTTCTACAATGGCTTGCACTTGCTGTATTCGTGCACGAACACTATTGATATTAAAAGAAATTATGTACACTCTTGGCTCCTTAGGAGGGGTATTGATGGTGTTAGCTAAGATTATCTTAGTAGGCAAAAACAGATAAATTAGGCCGCTTATGATTGAAAAAAAAGCGCCGTTTTGGTCATCAAAATGATACTATATTAACGAAGATCTGAACAATATTTAGTCCTGCGAAAGGTTGTTTTTCTGCAATTTCGTCTGGAACGTAATTGGTTGTTAACGTATGAGTGAAAAGATGGATTTTGATTTATTTGTGATTGGGGCTGGTTCAGGCGGTGTAAGAGCAGCACGACAAGCAGCAGCGCAAGGA
This sequence comes from Gammaproteobacteria bacterium, assembly GCA_024230095.1. Taxonomy (GTDB): domain Bacteria; phylum Pseudomonadota; class Gammaproteobacteria; order Pseudomonadales; family Balneatricaceae; genus Njordibacter. The sequence goes on from JAAERS010000286.1 coordinate 6,668, forward strand.
GCCAAGGTGGCTGTTGCTGATGATAAAGCGTTAGGCGGTACCTGTGTCAACGTAGGCTGTGTGCCTAAAAAACTTTATACCTATGCCAGTCATTTTGGCCATGATTTTGTCGATGCCCAAGGTTTTGGTTGGAATATGGCTTCGCCTCAGTTTGATTGGCCTACTTTGGTGGCGGCTAAGAAACAAGAAATATTACGTCTTAATGGCATATATGGAAATATGCTGGATAATGCCAATGTCACTATAATTAAAGGCTTTGCGCGTATTATTGGGAAACAAACTGTTGAAGTCGATGGTTGCAAGTTTAGTGCGAAAAATATTCTTATCGCGACCGGGGGCAAACCATTTCGTCCTCATAATGATTGGACTGAGCACGTAGTTACGTCCGATGAGATTTTTGATTTAACCGAATTTCCACAACGGCTCTTGGTCGTTGGCGCGGGTTATATCGCTTTGGAGTTCGCCTGTATCTTTAAAGGTGTGGGTGCAAAGGTGGATGTATCCTATCGTGGCGACTCCGTATTGCGGGGTTTTGATCAGGATGTTCGTCAG
>JAAERS010000287.1 GCA_024230095.1 Gammaproteobacteria bacterium
ACGGGCATTCCACTCGTCAGCAATGTTGGCAGGAATGTCAAATGGGCCATAGCTCCAATCAAGTTGCTTGCGAGCCAAAGCAATTTCTTCGGCACCCAATGGTGCGCCATGGCAGTCTTCTTTGCCCTCTTTATTCGGAGAACCAAAACCGATAATCGTCTTGCAGCAAATCAGGGTTGGTTGATCTGGCGTCGCTTGGGCAGCTTCTACAGCAGCGAAAATAGCATCTGGATCATGGCCATCAATAGCGGGGACCACATGCCAACCATAGCTCTCAAATCGCTTCGGAGTATCATCGGTAAACCAGCCTTCTACTTCTCCATCAATAGAAATGCCATTGTCATCATAAAATGCAATCAACTTACCCAGTCCTAAAGTGCCTGCCAATGAGCAAGCCTCGTGGGATATGCCTTCCATCAAACAACCATCACCCAAGAACGCATAGGTGTTGTGGTCAATGATGTCATGACCATCACGGTTAAACTGGCCCGCCAAGGTTTTTTCTGCCAACGCCATACCGACAGCGTTGGTAATGCCTTGGCCCAAGGGGCCAGTGGTAGTTTCTACGCCGGGCACGTAGCCATATTCAGGGTGACCCGCGGTCTTGGAGTGCAATTGACGAAAGTTTTTTAGATCATCGATAGAAAGATCATAACCACTTAAGTGCAACAAGGAATAAATCAACATAGAACCGTGGCCATTGGATAATACAAAACGGTCTCGGTTTAACCACTCAGGGTTGCTAGGATTGTGCTTTAGAAAGTCATTCCACAACACTTCCGCAATGTCGGCCATACCCATAGGGGCGCCAGGGTGGCCAGAGTTGGCCTGTTGGACTGCGTCCATACTCAAAGCACGAATGGCATTGGCTAAGTCGCGACGAGTGGGCATGTAAATACTCCTGTTAGAAGGTAAGCTTGACCGTTATTTGGGTCCTAAAAATCTGCCGCATATTGTCTCGCACTACCGGCCATGGCACAACCGAAACGGGCTTATTACTGTGTTTTTTTGCTATTTCGCTGCCCCTTTATGGGCACAAACGACATCTGATTTGCTGCCCAAGGCATTTCCGCTTGCACGTCGTCATAGGGCTCTCGCTTTTGGTAGGGGCTTTTTTTACCCCCATCACAACCCACACAGGGCTTAACTTCTCCACAAAAACTCGACTCAGAGCCCAAAAAAACATAGCCAGCAGGCCATTGGCACAGGTATAATTCGCGCCTTGGTTTTAACTATACAAAACCAACTGGCACTCGCCAAGGCTCACGCCCTAGGCTGGTAATTAAGTCACTGCTGTACTCATTGGATATGAGGCAGTATTCAATTACGAGGCACGTTCTATGAACGAATACACTCTTTTTACATCCGAATCCGTTTCCGAAGGTCATCCCGATAAAATCGCCGACCAAATTTCCGACGCTATCCTTGACGCCATGCTGGCCAAAGATCCTGAATCCCGTGTGGCCGTTGAGACGCTCATCAAAACTGGCATTGTGCTAGTGGCAGGTGAAGTTCGCACCAACTCCTGGGTCGACATTGAAGACCTAGTACGAGAAGTGGTTAAAGATATTGGCTACACCTCCTCTGAAATGGGTTTTGACGGCGATTCCTGCGCCGTACTTAACGCCATTGGCAAACAGTCACCCGACATCGCCCAAGGCGTAGACGAAGGTGGCGACAAGGAACAAGGCGCTGGCGACCAGGGCCTGATGTTTGGTTATGCTAGCAACGAGACCGAGTCTTTAATGCCGGCCCCTATTCACTACGCCCACAAACTCGTAGAACAACAAGCCAAAGTACGTAAAAACGGGGTTTTGCCATGGCTACGCCCCGATGCCAAGAGCCAACTTACATTCCGCTACGGTCCCGATGGTCGTCCCGCTGGCATCGATGCCGTGGTGCTATCCACCCAGCACAGCCCAGAAATAGAACTTGAACCACTACGCGAAGCTGTCATGAAGCACATCATCGAACCCGTGTTGCCTGAACAGTGGCTGTCTGATGACACACAATTCCATATCAACCCAACAGGCAATTTTGTCATTGGCGGCCCCGTTGGCGACTGCGGCCTAACCGGCCGTAAGATCATTGTTGATACTTATGGCGGCATGGCTCGTCATGGTGGTGGTGCTTTTTCAGGCAAAGATCCCTCCAAGGTTGACCGTAGCGCTGCCTACGCCGGTCGGTACGTAGCGAAAAACATCGTTGCAGCTGGACTTGCGGAACGATGTGAGATCCAAGTTTCCTATGCCATTGGCGTCGCTGATCCAACCTCCATTAGTATCAATACCTTTGGCTCCGGCGCTATCAGTGATAGCGACATTGAACAACTGGTGCGAGAGCATTTTGATCTAAAGGCCGGCGGCCTGGTTGCCATGCTTGACCTTAAACGCCCCATTTACCGCGCTACGGCGGCATACGGCCACTTTGGTCGTGACAATCCAGATTTCACCTGGGAAAAGACCGACAAAGCCGAGGTCTTGCGCACGGCTGCAGGCATCTAAATTTGCGTACCCCACGATTGTTCGTACCCTGTACTCTGCCAGTAGGTCGCTCTTTAGACCTACCGGTAGAAACCAGCCACTATCTTGGCAAGGTGCTGCGGGCCAGGCCCGAGCAAACCATCACCTTATTCAATGGTGACGGGCAAGAATATACCTGCAGTATTACGCAAGTGGGTAAAAAACAGGTCACTATCCATGTCATCATTAGCCATCCTGGCTTGCTGGCATCACCCCTTACCACCCATCTGGGACAGGTGTTATCACGTGGTGATCGCATGGATTATGCGGTACAAAAAGCCACAGAAATGGGCGTCAATATCATCACGCCACTATTTAGCGAGCGCTGTGAAGTAAGACTAGATCAGCAACGCTTGCAAAAGCGCCTGCACCACTGGCAGCAAATTGCCATTAGTGCCTGTGAGCAAAGTGGCCGCAACGACACCCCCAAGATCAACCCACCCATTGCTCTTCAGGATTGGGTCAGCCAGGTAGAAGCACAAAGCAAACTGGTGCTTCACCCCCATGACACAGTACCCCTGACGGATATGCCAGCACCCACCTCTTGCGCTCTACTAATTGGCCCCGAAGGCGGTCTCACAGAGGCCGAAGTCCGTGCTGCAACCGCACAGCACTTCCAAGCCATATGCCTAGGCCCTCGCATTCTGCGCACAGAAACAGCACCAGTAGCAACCCTCAGCCTGTTACAGCACCTTTGGGGTGATTATTAGAATCAGCCCAAAAGGCCATTGCCTGCGCATAGCCCACCATCAAACCTTGCTTTTTTCAACCTCAACCCCTATATATTCAGCACAGCAAGCAGATTACTAAGAGACCGTAAAATGACCATTCGCCTTGGCATCGTCATGGACCCCATCGCTTCCATCAACTACAAAAAAGACAGTTCCCTCGCCATGCTTTGGGCTGCTCAAGACTTGGGCTGGGAATTGTACTACATGGAGCCGCAACATTTGTATGCTGCCCAAGGTGTCGGCATGGGCAATATGGCCCCTTTGCAGGTGTACCGCAATGCTGACCATTTTTTTAGTCTTGGGGACATCACAGCGCTACCACTGGCTGATCTTGATATCATTCTCATGCGCAAGGATCCACCATTTGATAATGAGTTTCTCTATGCCACCCATATGCTAGAACTCGCAGAACGTGCTGGAACTGTGATTGTTAACAAGCCCCAAAGTCTGCGTGACTGTAATGAAAAATTTTTTGCCACTCACTTTCCGCAATGCTGCCCAGAAGTATTGGTAGCTCGCGACCCTGATATATTAAAGGCTTTCCACAGCCAACACGGTGACGTCATTTTCAAACCCCTTGATGGCATGGGCGGCACGTCTATATTCCGCGCCAAACCCAATGACGCCAACCTTAATGTAATCCTTGAAACGTTGACCAATTTTGGCCAACAACAAATCATGGCCCAGCGTTTTTTACCGGACATCAAAGATGGCGATAAGCGCATTCTCATGATCGACGGCGAACCTGTAGACCACGTCCTCGCGCGCATTCCATCCTCAGGCGAGACCCGCGGCAACCTAGCAGCCGGCGGCTCTGGCGTGGCACGCCCCCTAAGTGAGCGAGATCGATGGATTTGTGCCCAAGTAGGCCCCACTTTACGTGCCAAAAATCTCCACTTTGTTGGCTTGGACGTGATCGGTGATTACTTAACTGAAATC
>JAAERS010000288.1 GCA_024230095.1 Gammaproteobacteria bacterium
AGACTAGTTGAAAGGGCATTCACTACTGACACACCAACGCCGTGCAAACCACCAGAAAACTGATAGTTTTTATTGGAAAATTTACCTCCGGCATGCAAACGCGTGAGTATCAGTTCCACACCACTGACACCTTCTTCGGCATGGATATCCACGGGCATGCCGCGGCCATTATCACTCACGCTTAGCGATTGGTCAGCATGCAAAACCACGTCTATTTGGCTAGCATATCCAGCCAAGGCCTCATCCACAGAATTATCAATCACTTCTTGAGCAAGGTGATTAGGACGACTGGTTTCCGTATACATGCCTGGGCGTTTTTTAACCGGATCTAGGCCACTCAATACTTCAATGGAATCGGCGTTGTAATTGTCTTGCACATTCATAGTGGTTATTCTTAATCGTAGTTACAGCAGTTAGCGGTTTATTCTAACCGAGAAATGCCATCATTTGGGGAATCCGCTGAGGAAAATCATCATAAGCATGACTGCCCCCTTGTGCAATATCCAGATGGCTGTCCGCATAGTATTGCACGGCTTGCTTATAATCCAGAGTTTCATCCGCCATTTGTAGCAATACCAACAAATTTTGAGGCTGCTTTATGGATGTCACGGCCAAGGTGCGCCATTGCGCCAAATGCTCGGCAGTAAGTTCATACTCATGCTCTGGCTGATGATAATTATATTGCGGCCCAAGCGCATCTTGTAGCAATCTATGGGGCCACACTGCCGGATTAATCAACACCGCCTTAGCCGCAAATTGCTGCGCCAGCCAGGTGGCATAAAAGCCACCTAAAGAACTGCCAACAAAGGCAATCTTATCACCTGGCTCTTGTTCCTGTTGCAGCACTCTCACTAAATCCGACACCTGCTCCATTGCCTGTCGGGGCCAAGCAGACAGGTGGGGCACATGCACCGTCACATGCGCATAGGATTGCCCTAGTAAACGCACAAATTGCTGTGCCTTAGTAGACTTAGGTGAACTATTAAAGCCATGCAAATACACAATGTGTTTAAGCATCAACCCACTCCTTCTTAGGCAACCGCACAATGTCCGTTAGCAAGCGGCCATCGCTACCTAAATCAATCACCCGCAACCCCGGACCATACTCAGACTGCAAGGTAAAGCCTTGTTGCTGAGCTTTAAATTGCACCGAAGTTGCGGGGGCCCCCAGGTAACGTATGCCGTTTACATGGCAATCCAGAGTCTGATGAATGTGACCAAAGACAACAGCCTTAACGTGGTGCTGGCCGGCTACGACCTGCTGCAACTCATGAGCATTAGCAAGCATAATTTTATCTTGCCAAGCCGACTTCACAGGTATCGGATTATGATGCATCACCAACACGGTGGGCAAAAAACTGGCCGACAAGTGTTCACGCAATTGCTGCAGCCCAGCGTCACTAATACTACCAGCGCCACAGCCATCAGCAGCTTGTGTGCTATCTACAAGCAACAAACGCCAGGCGGCCATCTCAACCACCCGTACTTGATCCACAGCTTGTGCCGACACGGCTAACATGTACTGCGGCTCATCATGATTACCAGGTAACCAGCACCAAGGCTTGTCTAGCTGGTCTAGGTAGGCGTGCAAGCGGGCATAAGTCTTGGGGGTGGCGCCATGGGCCAAATCACCAGTTAACAACAACAAGTCATAGTCTTGCTTTGCCAACCACGCCAAACACTGCAGAAAATGGCCATCGGCATGAATACCTTTATACAAGTCATCAGCATTGGCCTGTAAATGCAGGTCGGTGAGTTGTACAACACGCTGGCTCATACCGTTTCCAAAGCCTTTACAGAGTGACGCTGTAAATGTGTGCCATGCTGCAAGGCCTGTTGTAAGAGCAATGCCAAATAGCTGTTTAGCTGCGCCTTTTCATCAGCCATCACCCCTTGATTGTTAGGGTAACCATAACTACCTCGATACTGGCGAAAATCATCACTTTTCACCACCTCTGCCATGCGCATGTCATGATACAGGCGCACATGAATTGGCCTCTGCCACCATTTCTGACTGCTACCAAGCTGCACTTTAAGGGTCATGGTATAAGCAAAACGCTCCATAATCGTGAGCTGCAACTCCGTAGTGCTGGTGGCCCCCGTATTTTGCATTTTGACCTGCATGGCCTGGGTATCATCAAAGCAACCCATCAACCGCTGCAGTCGATGATAGTTCATTTCTGCGGTGGCCATTTGCTGCGTTAAATTGGGCACATAGCGGCGTTTTTCTAGATTATTCGTAGTCACCATCTAGGCCCACTCCGCTTGCAGTTGGCTATAGTTCAACTGCAACCATTGCAGAGCTATAATGGTCGCTGCATTAGTTACCTTGCCCTGTTGCAGCCACAACCACGCCTGATCACGAGTTAGACTAAGTACACGAATATCTTCACCCTCACTGGGCAAGCCATGAATACCACTGACGGCAGCCGCTTGCACGGGGGCACAATAAATACTCAAAGTTTCATTGCTACCACCCGGACTCACCAAATATTCACATACTTTTTGCAGTTGCTCAGGGGCCACCTCAACACCGGCTTCTTCTTGACATTCCCGAGCAGCAACCTGCTCTGGTGATTCGTCTGTGTCAATAAGGCCTGCAACCATTTCTAACTGCCATGGGCCTTGGGGGTGCGCCATTGCACCAACACGAAATTGTTCAATCAACACCACAGCATCGGCTACAGCATCGTACAACAATACCGCCACGGCGGGGATACGGCAAACCAGCTCGCGCTGCACTTGCTGCCCCCAACCACCAGCAAACAAGCGGTGCCGCAGTTGATAATTTTTCAGTGTATAAAACCCTTTGTAAGCTTCAACCTCACTCAGTATTTCTACGTCATTAATACCAAATTTAGGCATACAATGCTTCTCCGGCATCATCAGCTACCACGCGTAAAGCCAGCGCTTGCGCATTCTCCACACAGTCACCTAGGGCCACACCATCTCGCCAGTTGCTGCGCAAATAAAGGCCTGGCAAATGCGCTAACGCCTCATCAACTTGCGCTACCTTTTGTTGATGCCCCACTTCGTATTGAGGAATGGCTGCAGGCCAATAGCTTTCTTCGCTCCACAAGGGCTGTCCCGAAATGCCGATGTAACCACCTAACTCTCGTAATACCAATGCTAAGCGATCAGCCTCGGACATCTGCATCACACCCCCACTGGAGGTATCAGCCCGACCACCGCCTATAAATACAGTCACCACATGTTGGTCTGCGGGAGCCCGACCGGCAAATATGCTAGACGGAAACAAGGCACCCAAGGTCTGTTTATTTTCTTTGTTGGGCAATAACGCCCCAAAACCATTCAAGGGATGCTGTATCTGATTTCTGTTGAAGGCCATGGATATCGTGGCTACTGGAGGATAATGAATACTACGCAAATTGTGTTGTGCCTGAGCTAACTGCGCTTCACTTTGCGCGGGCAGGTCTTCAATGAGTCGGGCCACCTGTTTGGCCGGCACAGCTAACACCACTTTGGCCGCTTGCCAGATGGCATCACCACTGCGGACTTGATAACCATGCTCATGGCTAAAACTAACACTTTCTACCTGAGTATTGAGCTGCACTGGATTAATCAACTGACCAGCCAAACATGTCATCAATTGATTAAGGCCACCTTTAAAGGTCATCATAGCACCATCAAGTTTCGGTCCCTTTTGCTGTCGCGATGCTCTTATTTTGGCGATAGCACCACGAATCAGTGAGCCATGATGTTTTTCCAAAGCATAAAGCCGCGGCACCGCAGCCTGCACTGAAAGCTTATGTGGATCACCCGCAAAAACGCCGGAAATAAATGGGTCTATGAGCCAATCAAACATTTCCTTGCCCAATCGACGTTGTACAAATTGTGCAATACTCTCTTCTTCGTTGGCCTTGCCAACGAACGGTTCCCAAGCCACACGTAGCTTGCCAGGCCAACTTAGCACCTTGGTGGTAATTCCCTCTATGGGATTAGTGGGTAACGCCATTAAGGCGCCGTGTTTACCAATAAAGCGGCGCTGGGCATCGGCATTGGCCGGCACTAACTCTTGCTCCAACGCCGCCCCTTTAATCAATTCTGCCATGGCCTGACGATTATTCATGAATGAGTTGGGCCCACGCTCAAATTGGCATCCGTTATGGCGCACAGTCTGTAGGTTGCCTCCGACACAGGCACCTGCCTCCAATACCAGAACTTCATAACCCTGCTGCTGCAAAAACCAGGCACTGGTCAGCCCAGAGATGCCGGCCCCAATAACAATCACTTGTTGCGCGCCTGAAGTAGAAAGTGGCACTTGCGGAATAGGGCCCGCTTGCGCCTGAGATAAAACATCCATTGCGTCAGTCCCTTGTGGATCACCTACCTGCATAATTAACCTGTCGTATGG
>JAAERS010000289.1 GCA_024230095.1 Gammaproteobacteria bacterium
GGCGATCTCAATATTAATACCGCTACTGCTCAGGAAATTGCCAATGCCCTAGTTGGTGTTGGCTCGGTCAAAGCCCAGGCAATCATTGCCTTGCGCGATCAATTAGGAGGCTTTACAGATATCAATCAACTGCTTGAAGTGAAAGGTATTGGTAGTTCCACCATCGAGCGCATTAGTGACCAAATCGTGCTAGAGTAACGGCGAAAGGGGTCAAGGACATTTAGCTTTGACCCTTTTTACCGTAACTAAGCACCTGTTATTTAAGTGGTGTCAGGGCCAGATAGGGAGCTAAAAGATGTCCACCATGCAGTGGCAGCGTTTATTGGATGATCAACGTATTGGTAAGCCGTCTAAGGACTATCACGAGATCGGCCGCACGCCCTTTCATAAAGATTACGATCGTTTGATTTTTTCCAGTGCCTTCCGGCGTCTGGGTCATAAAACCCAAGTGCACTCACTGTCTCACAATGATCACGTACACAACCGTTTAACCCATAGTCTAGAGGTGTCTAGTGTTGGGCGCAGTTTGGGTATTAGTGTGGCTCAACAACTAAGTCAGCACCGACACTGGCCAGATTGGGTGCAACCCCATGATGTTGGTGCCATCGTGCAGTCGGCCTGCTTAGGGCATGATATTGGTAACCCACCATTTGGTCATTTTGGAGAAAATGCCATACGTGGTTGGTTCGCCAGATACCATGAGGCCGGTGGGTTGCGCAATCTGAGCATGGCTGAACAATTTGATATGCTCAACTTTGAAGGCAATGCTCAGGGCTTACGTACCTTGACGCAGCTAGAATACCACCAATTTAAGGGTGGTATGCGGCTTACGTATGCCACCTTGGGTAGCTTCTTAAAATACCCTTGGTTAGCCAGTAATCCCTTGGCACAAGAGACCAAAAAATACGGAGTCCTGCAAGCAGAAGCGCCTATATTGAACGAAATTGCCAAGCGTTTGGGCTTGTTGCAACTAGGTGATCATCACTGGTGCCGTCACCCGTTAGTGTATTTGATGGAGGCTGCCGATGATATTTGTTATGCCATTGTTGATCTAGAAGATGGTGTTGAGCTGGGCATTCTTGATGAGGTTGACGTGATGACGTTGTTTGCTCCCATTACTGGTCCACTCGTGGTACCAGAACGCACACCAATGACCGATGAATATTATTCCACTCGACGCTTGGCGTTACTACGAGGCAAGGTGATTAATTATTTGGTAAGTGCCTGTGCAACGGCATTTATTGAACAGGAGCAAGCACTGTTACAAGGCTGTTTGGAAGGCGACCTAATTAGTCACACGGACCCGGTTACCCAACAGGTCATTGGCAATGCCAAGCTGCTGGCCCGTAAGCGCATATTTGAATCTCCACAGCGCCATCGCACTGAGTTGGGAGCCAGTGCCATTCTAGAAACTATTCTTGATGGCTTTGTGCCGGCTGCTCTTGAGCGAATTGGCAATCCAACAAGGGAGGTATCTTTTAAGGCTCAAAAATATTTGGTATTGATGGGCACCCACCAACCCGAAGCAAGCGTTACTGCTTATCAAGCGCTTTGCCATACGATGGATTTTATTGCGGGCATGACAGACAAGTACGCTGTTACCTTGGCGCGTCAACTCAAGGGCGAGTTGCTTTAGTGGTGGGCACTAATAACAGTGTGCACAAAGCCTAAAAAGCAGACATTAATTAATACAGAAGGTGGCTAGCCCGTGCATGGGCCGGCGGCTAGTTAAAAGGCAAGGAAGCCGATGTTAGACGTATATGTTCGTACCCAAGATGCGCCTGGGCTAGTAGAGGGGTGCCTATTGTTTGCTAGTCGAAGTCAGGCTTCAGATTTACATATCGAGCCGCAAAACTTGGGCTGGCAGGTGCGACA
>JAAERS010000290.1 GCA_024230095.1 Gammaproteobacteria bacterium
AGCCGTCAAGGGCTGTAAATGTAGAAATGAAGCATCACTTTCATCAGCTTCTGCCACCAGATAACTACTGCTACCTAATTGGGCGTTAGTTCCAGCACTGTTCAATTTACCGCCAATAACAAATGTCGGGTCCAAACCACCGGCTGCCAAAACCGCTGCAGCCATTGATGTCGTCGTTGTTTTGCCATGGGTGCCAGCAACAGCAATACCATGGCGGTAACGCATCAGTTCAGCCAGCATTTCGGCGCGCTGGATAACCGGAATTCGGTGGGCCCTCGCGGCACTCACTTCAGGGTTATCATCACCCACTGCAGTAGAGGCAACGACCACATGCACACCGCGCACATTGGCGTCCGTATGGCCTATCATGATAGTGGCCCCTTGCGAGGAAAGGCGCTCGGTAACGGGGCTCACACGAATGTCTGAGCCACTTACTTCATAACCTTGGTTTAACAGCACTTCGGCTATTCCACACATACCAACACCGCCAATGCCGACAAAGTGAATCTTACGCATACGGCGCATTTCTGGAATCACATATTGATGAGCGGGAGTGACTTTAACCATTGATGGCCTCCATGCATTGTAAGGCAACCTGTTGTGTTGCCTGTGGCTGAGCAGTTTTTAAGGCCGCAGTGGCCATTTTTTGGCGTTGCTCAGGTCGAGTTATAAGGGGGGTTAGTTGGTCAACCAAACTATCAACGGTAAGCTGACTTTGGGGCAACAAGATGCCACCTCCAACCTTGACCAAGACGTTAGCGTTGGCAGTTTGATGGTCGTCAACGGCATAGGGGAATGGCACTAAAATAGCCACCTTGCCAGCTGCCGCCAACTCACTAACCGTCAGAGCACCAGCCCGGCAAATGATGAGGTCAGCCCAAGCAAATGCGCCTGGCATATCATCAATATAGGTGTCTATTTGCGCACAGACACCAGCTTTACTATAACTTTCTTGCGTCACTGCCAAATGTTTTTGACCACACTGATGGCGCACTTGTAACACGCATTGCGCCGGCAATTTAGCCAGTGCTTGGGGAATCAACTGATTCAAAGCCAAAGCCCCTAAGCTACCGCCAATCACCAACAAGTTGACCGTGTCCGTGACTGCTTTAGGGCGACTTGCCGATGCTACAAATTCTGGCCTAATTGGATTACCGACCGTCAGCGCTTGAGACTCGGTGAAAGCACCGGCAAAGGCCTGCATTACTCGCTTAGAGAAGGGCCGCAAGAGTCTATTTGTCAAACCAGGAATAGCATTTTGTTCATGAATCAGCAAAGGCTTGCGACGCATAACAGCCGCCAAACCGCCGGGCCCGGCAACAAAACCACCCATACCCAAAACACAATCAGGCTGTAAACGACCGATTAAACGCCATGCTTGCCACAAGGATTTGCTCAGACGCCAAGGCGCCCACAATAAAGACCAAGGGCTTTTGCCGCGCAAACCTTGTATATCAATACAATGTAAAGGGTAACCAGCTTTCGGCACTAGTTGAGTTTCAATACCCCTGCCACTGCCCAACCATTCAACTTGCCAGCCTTGGCCAACTAGATTTTCGGCAGTGCAAAGAGCTGGGTACACATGACCGCCTGTGCCAGCGGCCATAATCAATATACGCGGCACGGGGCTATTAGCTAAGTGACTTGCCATAGCTCACCTCCGCGTTTACAAAATCAGGTTCAGAAACAAGTTCATCTGCGTAGTTATTTTCCTTTTGGCTACGCTGGCTATCAACTAAACGACGTTTTACCAAGGTTAACAAATAGCTATTTTCCAAACTAATACGCAACAAAATACCCAGAATCGTGGCACTAGCCATCATGCTACTACCCCCATAACTAACAAACGGCAGGGTCAGACCTTTGGTAGGCAGCAAGCCCAAATTAACACCAATGTTGATCACTGCTTGGGCCGCAATCAGAAATACCAACCCATAACATAAATAGGCAGCATAGGGTCGCTGCAAACGTTCCGCCATTTGACCGATACGCAAACCTCTGACAATTAATACGGCATAAAGACCAACTACGGCCAAGGCGCCAACCGCACCCCATTCCTCTGCCAATACTGAATAAACAAAATCAGTATGCGCCTCAGGCAAATAAAATAGTTTTTGCATACTATTGCCCAAGCCCTCACCAAACCAACCTCCACGGCCAAAGGCAATTTGCGCCTGAGTTAACTGATAACCTGCACCAAAGGGGTCCTGCCAAGGTTCCAAATAGGTCAATAGACGTTGCATGCGATAGGGAGAAAACCAGGCAATGGCTCCCACCACCGGCAGCAATACTAAGGCTACCGCCACAAGATGAAGCTTGCGCATACCCCCTAAAAAAAACATCCCTATGACAGCGCCCATTAACACCACCGTTGCGCCAAAATCTGGTTCCAGTAACAACAGACCACTAAATATCATCATCACCGCCATAGGTTTAAGAAAACCGGCGATGGTGGTGCGCACTTCAGACTGACGACGCACTAGATAGCCAGCCATAAATGTCACTACAGACAGCTTGGCAAATTCCGAAGGTTGCAGACTAAAACTACCCACAGGAATCCAACGTACACTGCCATTCACCTCACGACCAACACCTGGCACCAGTACAATCAATAAGCTTAATGCTGCCAAACCCATCAAAACCGGCCCGTATTTTTGCCAAAACTGAATCGGAATATGTAGGGACACAAACATGGCTATCAGTCCTAACAACACAAATACCCCTTGGCGCTTACTTTGGTAAAAAGGGTCTAAATTATTGATGGCGGCGACATCGATGGAAGCCGAGCTAATCATAATGAAACCAATAACCATGAGGGCAACAGCCGGAATTAGCAGTGCCCTATCCCAGGCTTGATCACTCACCAACTGCCATTGTTGTTGTAACCAGTTCATGCTTGCGCCTCCACTAGTTGGCGAAAATGTTCACCCCGCTGCTCAAAACTTTGGTAAGCGTCAAAACTAGAGCAAGCCGGAGACAATAACACCAAGTCTCCCGGTTGCGCGACCACTCGAGCCTGAAGCAAAGCCGCTTCCATATCATTAGCACTATAGGTAGTCAGTGTTTTCTCTAATACCTCGCCAATTGCTGCCCCGTCCTGACCGTAAACGACTGCCGCCCGGCCAAATTCTGACATGGGTTTGGACAAGTCGGTGAAGTCGGCACCTTTGCCCATGCCGCCAGCCAACAATACAACCTTGCCTTTAATGGTGGCCCCTAGACCTGAAATTGCGGCAACAGTAGCGCCAACATTGGTGCCTTTGGAATCATTAATATAGGTTATGCCAGACTGCTCGGCGACGAACTCACATCGGTGCGCCAAGCCAGTAAATACACGCAAACTCTCCAACATGGCATCACGGGGCAGGCCAACACTATCTCCAATAGCTAACGCTGCCAAACAATTGGCAACATTATGACGCCCAGTCATGGCCAGCTCCTCTGTGCGAATGAGTTTGTCTAAACCCAAGCAAAGCCAGTCTTGGGCGTTTTCATGACGCACACCGTATTGCTTTAAGTCAGGCTCACCAAGGGTAAACTGACGATGCTCAACGCTGCTGGGCACCAAGGCAAAAGTGAGGTGATCGTCCGCATTCTCAACCACCTTTTTACAGCCTTGGAAAACCCGCTGCTTAGCGCGGTGGTAGGCCATTAAATTATTGTCGTAACGGTCCATATGATCGGGGCTAATATTCAGTACACAAGCCACTTCGGCACTGAGTCCATGGGTCGTCTCTAGCTGAAAACTAGACAACTCCATAACATAAAGTTGCACGCTCTCATCAAGCAACTCCACAGCCGGCGTGCCCAAATTGCCACCCACTGCGACATTGTATCCAGCGGTTTGTGCCATGTGCCCAACCAAGCTGGTTACTGTGCTCTTGGCGTTGGAGCCCGTTATGGCGACCACTGGCGCTTTAGCTGCCACCGAGAAGAGGTCAATCTCACTAGCAACAGGCACACCATTGGCTACTGCCGCCTGCACAGCAGGTTCGCTAAAGGCAACACCTGGGCTCAATACAATTCTTGCAGCAGCGGCACAAAGTTCAGTGTCAAAAGGACCAAGCTGAATCGGCATTGCTGGCCACTGCTCACGCAGCAGTGATAAATAGGGCGGAGCGGCCCGACTGTCTGCCACCACCACTCGCTGGCCCTGATGAGCCAGATAATTGG
>JAAERS010000291.1 GCA_024230095.1 Gammaproteobacteria bacterium
ACAAATACAGCTTCACTTGGGTGCCATTGGTAACCATGGTCGAGAGTGCATCAACAATTGAAGAGCGCGGGTCCGTGCGATAATCGTTGGATACCAATGGGCGTTCTTCGTAACCCAAAATACCAGATAATTCTGTGTCGGCCGCCTGTGCCAAGAGTTGATTAACTTCGTCGACACTAGTGGCATGTTGCATTTCAAAGACACAGTCAGTTAAGGAAGCGTTGGCTATGGGCACGCGCACGGCATGGCCATTTAACTTGCCTTCTAGCTCTGGGAATATATGTGTGATGGCTGTGGCCGAACCTGTGGTTGTGGGGATCAAGTTTTGCCCGCAAGAACGGGCGCGGCGCAAATCCTTATGATGGGCGTCGAGAATCGTCTGGGTATTGGTGATATCGTGAATGGTGGTCATGGAGCCATGTTTGATACCTAGTTTTTCGTGTAGGACTTTGACCACGGGGGCAAGGCAGTTGGTGGTGCAGGATGCGGCAGTGACCAAGCGATGAGTGTCAGCATTGTAGAGATGGTGATTTACTCCCATCACTAAATCTAATACGCCCTCTTGTTTTACCGGGGCAGTAACTAGCACACGTTTCACACCTTGCTGTAAGTATTGGTTTAGCTGTTGTTTGTTTTTGAACTTGCCAGACGCTTCGATAACCAGATCACACTGCGACCAGTCAGTTGCTTCAATGCTCGTGTTTTCACTGTAGGCTAGGGGCTTGCCATCAATAATAACCTGATTGTCTGTGGCGCTAGTGCTGGGCCCCCAGGTGCCATGTATAGAATCGAACTTTAATAGATGAGCACTAGCGGTAGCGTCACCGGCGGGATCATTTAATTGAATAAATTCAAATTCAGGCCAATCCCAGGCGGCGCGTAAAACCAACCGGCCCATGCGCCCCATGCCGTTGATGCCTACTTTAACTGTCATAACAAATGGCTTGTATTAATGATTAGGGCGATTATTGTACCGCTAATTCGATAACATTTTAATGGTCAGTTTTTGCGGCAATGGCATTAGCAGGTATTGTGCCTATGGTTCTTCTTTCATGGCTAAGCGTTTGGCCTGAAGGCAAGGGCCGGACAGGAGGCATCCGGCCCATAGGGGTTAGTGTGCCAACACCCTTGCAACTGTATTGCCCATTTGCGATGGATTGGGTGCAACAGTGACGCCGGCTTGACGCAAAATTTCCACCTTTTCAGCGGCCGACTCACCAAAAGCAGACACGATGGCGCCGGCATGACCCATGCGGCGACCTTTAGGAGCAGATAAGCCAGCAATATAGGCGATTACAGGTTTGGTCATGTGATCACGAATGTACTGTGCCGCTTCTGCTTCTTGGGGGCCCCCGATCTCGCCAATCAATACGACGGCATCGGTATTCTCATCGGCTTGGAAGTGCATAAGCACATCCTTGAATGAGCTGCCATTAATAGGATCCCCACCAATACCAACGCTGGTGGAAACACCAATACCCAAATCCATCATTTGGGCTGCAGCCTCATAACCTAGAGTCCCAGAGCGCCCCACAATGCCAACTCGCCCCGGCATATATATATGGCCCGGCATAATGCCCATCATGGCCTGCCCCGGTGTAATCGTGCCCGCACAATTTGGGCCGGTAAGTATCATGCGCTGATCGCGTGGATAACGCCGCATATAACGTTTTACCTTGATCATGTCTTGAGTTGGAATACCATCAGTAATACTTACACAGTATTGAATGCCCGCATCAGCCGCTTCCATAATAGCATCGGCACAATAAGGTGGTGGTACAAATACGGCGCAGGCCGTTGCGCCTGTTGCTGCAATAGCTTGTTTGATGGTATTGAATACGGGCAACCCTAGGTGCTCTGTACCCCCTTTGCCCGGTGTCACACCACCCACTACATTGGTACCATAATCGAGCATTTCTTGGGCATGAAAAGTACCAATGCGCCCGGTAAATCCAGCCACAATAACCTTGGTTTCTTTTGTTAATAGTATTGCCATGTTACACCGCCTGTTGTTGTGAGTTCTGAGATTGAGCTCGCTGCCAAGCCGTGACGACCAAATTAGCTGCCTGTTCCAGGGTGTCGGCGGTGGTGATTTGTAAGCCACTATCTATCAATATTTGCCTTCCCTCTTGTACATTCGTACCCGCTAGGCGAACGACTAGTGGCACCTGAATATCCAAATTTCTCACGGCTTGCACGACGCCTTCTGCTACCCAGTCGCAACGGTTAATGCCAGCAAAAATATTAACCAAAATAGCCTCTACGCCATCATCGCTGAGTACTGACCGGAATGCTTTGGTTACCCGCTCCGGGGAGGCCCCACCGCCAATATCCAAGAAATTAGCCGGTTCTCCGCCAACGTGCTGAATCATATCCATGGTTGCCATAGCCAAACCGGCACCGTTGATAATGCAACCGATTTGTCCATCCAAACCGACATAACTGAGGCCGCGGTCAGTCGCATAAGCTTCTCGGGGGTCTTCTTGAGATTTATCCCGCAATTCAGCGATATTAGACCGACGATAGAGGGCATTCTCATCAAAACTCATCTTGGCATCTAGGGCTAGCAGGCTGCCATTGTCCGTAATCACCAGAGGGTTGATTTCTACCATGTTGGCATCCAATTCTGTAAAAGCTCGATAACAGCCTTTTAAAATGCGCACGCAATCGGCAATTTGAGCAGCTGCCAAGCCTAATGCAAAGGCTATTTCACGTGCTTGGAAGTCCTGCAGTCCTACGGCCGGTTCGATGATGGCTCGCACTATGCTGTCCGGGCTGGATTCTGATATTTCTTCAATCTCCATACCCCCAGAAGCTGAAGCTACCACCATAATGCGCTCGCTTTTACGGTCCTGAACTAGCCCCAGATAAATTTCTTTGTGGATGTGGGTAGCTTCTTCCACATACAGTCGATAGACCCCTTTTCCTCGCGGCCCCGTTTGGTGGGTAACCAGCTTTTTTCCTAATAATTGGTCAGCGGCATCCCACACCTCGTTCTCATTTTGACAAAAGACAATGCCGCCCGCCTTGCCTCGAGCGCCGGAATGGACTTGGGCTTTGACTACCCAGCGTTCACCACCTAGCTCCGTAGCTCGGTAGGTGGCTTGTTCTGGGCTATAGGCCAAGCCCCCTTTGGGTATAGGTACCCCAAACCCCTGCAATAACTCTTTTGCTTGATACTCATGGATATCCATCGTATTTCCTCTCCCATAAAGCGGGTAATTACTATTTTGAAAACGTGCAAGTGCTCCTGCACGTTTGGAATTTTTTCAACAATATTGTCATCTGGGCTCAACAAGTGAGCCGTATACTGTCACCCAATAATAGGCATTGTAATCATGACCAGTGGCGCTGATTAAGCCTTAGTTATTCGCGATAATATTGGCGATGTTAACCACGTTTTCTGCCATGCGTGCTGACGCGGCATCAATCATCCTGCCGTCTAATTGGGCCGCCCCCTTACCTTGTGCGGCGGCCTCCTCTAAGGCCAAAAGAATGCCCTTGGCACGTTGCAATTCTGCCGCGGGGGGTGAGAAAACATCATTGGCTAAATCGATTTGCGACGGGTGAATTGCCCACTTACCTTCCAATCCCAAGGCGGCAGCACGTTTGGCAGCGGCAACATAGGAGTCGGGGTCATTAAAGTCGCCAAAAGGCCCATCGATTGCGCGCAAACCATAGGCGCGGCAAGCCACCACCATATTGGATAACGCGGCATGCCACTGGTCACCGGGGTAATCAGGATTAAGGCCACCAATTACTACTGTGCGAGCACGGCAACTGGCAGCATAATCGGCCACACCAAAGTGCATGGCTTCTAAGCGAGGGCTGGCTTGGGCAATGGCTCTTACATTGGCCATGCCTAAGGCTGTTTCGATCAGGGCTTCCAAGCCAATTTTGTGACTAAAACCCTTGGCTTGTTCGATTTGATTGCACATGGCTTCCACCATGTATAAATCAGCAGGTACGCCTACCTTGGGCACCAGAATGGTGTCCAAGTGCTGCCCTGCCTGCTCCACAATCTCTACGACATCTCGATACATATAGTGGGTATCAAGACCGTTAATTCTTATGGATATGGTCTTGCCTTTGGCATGCCAATCAATGTCATTGAGGGCGGCAATAATGTTGCTGCGTGCTTGAATTTTGTCAGCTGGTGCGACCGCATCTTCTAAATCCAAGAATATATAATCTGCGGTGCTGTCGGCGGCTTTTTCAATCATGGACGGGTTAGAACCCGGCACTGCCAGTTCGCTACGTTGTAAACGTGTTTTAACAGGTTGGTAAATGGTATGACTCATGTGAGGCCTCTATAATCGAATTTTTATAGGCAGTCGTGACTGCAAGAATAATATAACTGATTACCACTATATCGAAATAAGAAAAACAATTGCAAGGCCTTAAAAATGGGGCTTTATTGCCATTTTTACATTAATATTTCCTATGTCGTGGAAAATTGAAAATATATTACAATATTAATCAAATAAAAACATATAGTTATGTGTTTCTTATAGATAGTATGTTGTGTGTTTGACCTTCACTACAAAAGAGTCTTGATGGGAGAGTGGATGTCATTTTGGTAATAGGTAGTCGCTTTTGGAATTGTTTCCATTTTTTCCTATAAATCAAGTTTCCTTCCGTTAGGAAACTTTTGCCTGCGGAATAGTTATTTCCCTGTACTAGGAAACAAGATTGGTATTGGTTATGGCATTAATTGCTGGAGCACTACATGGTTTAAGACCAATTTTTATGTCACTTTATTGGCATTGCTGGGGGCAACATAAGCTTGGCATGGGGGGCAAAATACTGACATAGCCTCCCAATGAGTTGCTGAGACGAGGTGGATGTATTTAAGCAAGAAATGACCGATAATGGGTTTTAGGATTAGGTGGATCTGGCTTGTTTAATACTTGGTGATAGGGGGTGGGATGACTAACCGCATAGGGTTTATCGGGTCTGGGCATTTAGCTAGTTACACGATAGCTGGGCTGCGCCGTGCTGGCGATGAACGTGGAATCGTACTGTCACCTCGCAATGCGGAAAAAGCCGCCCAGTTGGCTATCGACTATAACTGCCAGGTAGCCTCGTCCAATCAGGCCCTAGTTGATGTCTGCGACATTGTCATTTTGGCGGTGCGTCCACCCGCTGCTATGGCTGTTTTGTCAGAACTACGCTTTCGCCCGCAACAGACGTTGGTCTCTGTGGTGGCCGGCATTGAAGTGTCGCAATTACGTGATACAATTTCGGCTGATGTAAGTATTTGCCGCAGCTTGATTGTCTCCAGTGCTGCCTATAACCAAGGCGCAATCTCCCTTTATCCTAATCATCACCAAGTAGCTGATTTACTGGCACCCTTGGGTGAGGTAGTGATACTGGATACGGAAAAAGAGTTTGATTTGTCCTTGGCTGCCATGTGCGCTAATGGTTGGATGTACACGCTGGTAGCAGCTTTAGAACAACCCATGATAGCTGCCGGTATGCCTGCCGAGCCGGCCCGTCGGCTGCTGGTGCAATCGATTATCGGTACTATGGCACACATCAGTGAAGAATCGAATATGGATTTGGCTCAGGTGACTCAGGGCATTGCTACCACCGGCACGTTTACCAAACTGGGGTTGGATATATTGCAGCAGCAAGGCGCTTTTGGGCCTTGGCAGGAGGCTGTACAAACTTTATTAATGGCACAAAATAATGACTGATGTGACAATTAAACCGGGTATATACCGACATTTCAAAGGCAATGAGTATCAGGTTTTGGATGTAGTAAAACACTCAGAAACAGAAGAGTCGCTAGTGCTTTACCGCGCTCTTTATGGCGATAGAGGGCTGTGGGTTAGGCCGCTGGCGTTATTTGCTGGTACAAAGGAACTTGACGGCATTCAAACCCTGCGCTTTACTTACCTTAGGCCCATAACTGACAATAATTAGACTGGAGGCGCAGAGGTTACGTGAACAACATTAATACAAATCGACGTCAACACTACCGCATTACCGACCTTGTAAAGGTTGGCTTGCACGTAATAGCCAAAGAATCTGAGCAGGAAGTCATTGAAGATATCACGCAAGGGTTGACTCATTCTTCTTTGGCAAGAATTAATAGTGAAGTGGAGATTGCTATTGACAGTGTGTCGACTCAGCACAAAGACGTTCAAGCTGCATTACAGGCTTTGAATCGGAAACTGGATTTAGTCGTTGGTGCTATAAACTTACATCCTTCTCACACCTTGCGTGAACAGACTATTAGTTTGGGATTTGGTGGCTGTCGTTTGCTAACAGATGTAGAGTTAGGTAAAGATCAAGCGGTCGATCTGACTATTGTCCTGGCCGACAGTCAGCGTTTGCGGCTGTTTGCTCGAGTAGTGGATGTCAAAGCACAGGCAGAGCAAGATAGTGGCGGTTATGAAGTCGCTTTGCAGTTTCAAGCCATGAGTAAAGTCACGGCCGCTACCCTAGAAAAGCATATTATGCTGTTCCTGAGCCAGTAATTATATACTTGGCTAGAATGCTAGCTAGGTTTCCATAAGTGTTCAATTGAAAAGAGGGTGGCCTTGGTAAATTAATTGACTGAGCTACCAAGGAATGCGGCTACCGTCATAATTAAAAAACTGCCCAGTTTGCTTCATACTAATACGGTCAATGACGTGGCTTAGGCCACTGACACTTTCTTGCACATCAATGAGTCCATTGGGTCCACCCATATCCGTGCGCACCCAGCCTGGATGCAAAGCCACCACGGGGATCTTGTAGGGAGCCAGGTCGATAGACAAGCTTTTAACCACTTGGTTGACCGCTGTTTTGGAGGAGCGGTACATATAACCCGCTCCGCCCGAGTTGTCGTCAATGCTTCCCACCTTCGAACTGATGATAGCCAAAGTGCCTTTGTTTTGCGCTAAGTTGTCAGCTAGTGCTTGAGCTAACATGAGTGGTGAAATAGTGTTAATTTCTAATACTTGGCGCCAAGTTTCGCGATCGATAGTACCCAATTCCTGATTGCGTGGCCCAAATACTCCTGCATTGTTAATAATTAAATCTAGACCCCTCCCATGCAAGTATTGAGCAAGGTTGTTAAGGTCTTGGTCATTGCCGACATCGGCTTGAATAAGGGCTAGTTGAGGGCACTGTAGGTCTTCAAGTTGTTTACAGTCATGGGCATTACGATAGGTGGCAATAACCTGGCAGCCAGCTTGTAAGTAATGTTTGGTGAGTTGTAGACCTATGCCACGATTGGCACCGGTGATAAGGATGTGTTGCATGGTATGGTCCTACCCTTCTTTTGTTGGCCATTGGGTATGGTGTTGATCAATGACAAAGGTGTGCTTATGACGCAGTGGTTTATGTTGATGGTGGTGATCATGGTCGATATTACTATGAGGAGCGTGGCCATGGCCAGAATCATGTTGGTGCTCATGGTGTTGATCATGGATATGCGGATGGACATGGGTCATGGACTCATGCGTATGCCAAAGCTCAACTGGATCTCGTTGAGGGAATTGGAACCAGGCCACCAGCAGTGCCATCCAGGCTACAGCGGCCAGTGTGCCAAAGGTGAAAGTTAGGCCGAAGTGGCTAGCTAAGTGGCCAGCCAATATGTAGCCTATGAACCAGCCACTATGGGATAAAGAGAAATTGGCGGCAAAAAAAGCGGCACTATCACTGGGTCGGCAGGAACGCCAGATTAAGTTGCCTGCCGGAGTTTGAATAAGTGAATTACCGAATCCTAGCATAAACCAGAGTATGCTAAGACCAATCAAGTTAGGCATTTGTGTGCCCAAGCTGAGGGTTATTGCAAGCAGGCAAGCGCCAGTTAACATGATACTTCGATCGGCAAATTGTTGGCGTAGGTGGGGCACCGTCAAGGCCGCAGTCATGGAGCCGGCGCCGCTGGCCATAAAGACCATAGCCATGATTTGTGCATCCATTTGCAAATAACCTTGTACATATACCACCGTGTTGACAATCATCATGCCACCACTGGCAGCTACCGCGAAGTACAAGACCCAAAGGGCTCTTAAACGAGGTGTAGTTAGGTAGGCACGAATACCAAACTGTATATTTTTCCAGATTGGCTTCGGGCGATCACTAAGTGCGGTTTTAGGTATGATGGTGAGTGCAATCAAACTGGCAGAGATGATAAAGGTTAAGCTGTCCAGATAGAACAATTCATGGAAACTCAATACTGCCAAGAGCAGGGCCGCCAAGGTTGGGCTGAGTATATTCTCTAAATCGTATGCTAAACGCGCATAACTTAGGGCTTTGGTATAAATTTTTTCTTCCTGCAGTAGGTCGGGAATAGTGGCTTGAAATAATGGTGTAAAACCTGCTGCACAGGTGTTGATAGCAAAAATTAATGCATAGATATGCCAAATTTCACTAACCCAAGGCAAGCAAGCTATGAGTGCGGCGCGGATAATATCCAGACCAATGAGTACCGTCTTGCGCGGCAATCTATGAGCCAAGCCGCCAATAATGGGCGATATAAATACGTAAGCCACCATTTTTAGGGCAAGGGCTGTACCTAACACGACGCCAGCCTGATCACCCGCTAAATCCCAAGCGAGCAAAGCAAGAGCTACGCTGGCAATGCCAGTTCCCAGTAACGACGTGATTTGGGCCAGATAAAGATGGCGAAAGGCGCTAATGGATAGTGGGTTAGTCGATTTCATGCTGACAATGTAGGTTACTCGTTCTAAATGAGCAAGGGTCTATGTGCAATAGTTTGGCATAAGTACTCAAAGTAATAGTACGGAGGCTGGCTTTGATGTTGACCTTTGTGTAACACTTAGGTTTTACAATAGGGTTATTGTGTTATGGAGAAGTTGCTATGACCATGACAGTGAGTCATCTTGCCAAAGCGTCGGCCGTGACGGCAGAAACAGTGCGTTATTACACCCGCCTTGGTTTATTGGTGCCCAGTCGTGACCCTCATAATGGTTATCAGTTGTTTGATGCTAAACAGTTAAAACGCTTGCGCTTTATCAATCAGTCACGTTCTTTGGGCTTCAGTTTGAAAGAAATTGCCGCTATTTTAGAACATGAGGCCGTGGGAGACTCGCCCTGCCCAATGGTGCGAGATATGTTACAACAGCGGGTGCCTGCCGTAGAGGCGAAAATTGCTGACCTTCAGCAGCAACTGGAACGCATGCAAAGTGCCTTGGCGCAATGGCAAAAAATGCCGGACGGTGCCCCTGATGGTCATCGCATCTGTCACCTGATCGAAGCTTGGGAGCAACATTGATATGTCAGCTAAAGAGGGACTATACAAGGTCGAAATTTATGCTCCAGGGATCAAGTGTGGTGGTTGCTTGAAGGGTGCTACGGCCTTATTGCAGGAGCAAGATGCCGACATTCAACTTGAGGCAGACTTAAAGAATAAACGCTTTGTTGTAAGCAGCGGCTTAGGTCAAGAGGCGGTGTTGCATGCTTTAGCCAAATATCAGCCACAGTTATGGCAAGGGCAAGTCTTCGTTGAGCCTAAAGCTACCTCATCAACATCACTGTCCGGCACTGTGGTAGAGCCGCAGCATAACAAACCGGACCTGCAAATGACGTTACAGGGCATGACTTGCGCAGCCTGTGTGAGTGCCGTGGATAAAGCACTGCAAAAAGTGCCGGGAGTTAAGGCTGTGGAGGTTAATTTTGCGAGCCGCCAGGCTGATATATATGGCCAAGTCTCAGGGCAAGATTTGACCCACGCTTTGCGACAGGCTGGATACGACGGCCAGGTCATTGAAGATCCTGAACTTGCTCAACATCAACAAAAAGCGGAGTTATTGGCGGACTACCGCCAAAAACGTTGGTATGCAGGCCTTGGTTTGCTATGCGGCCTAGGCATGATGTTGTTCGCTATGGATATACAGGATGCCTTTTGGCAGCGTCTTATGGGTTGGGGCACTTTGGCCTTGATGCTGGCAACGGGTAGGCATTTCTACACAAGTGGTATCAAGGCCCTGCGAACGGGTCGTGCCAACATGGACACTCTGGTGGCCTTGGGTACCGGTAGTGCATGGTTATATTCCATTGCTGTGGCCTATGTTCCAGGGTGGTTTCCACAGGCGTCTCAGGTCGTTTATTTTGAAGCGGCGGTGATGATTATTGCCCTAGTTAACCTAGGGCAGGCATTGGAAATGCGGGCGCGCCGGAACACTCAGGCCAGCCTGAATAGGCTATTGGACTTGCGTGTCAGCCATGCGCGCGTATTGCGCGCAGGTGTTGAGGTGGATATGGCGGTTGCCAATGTACTTGTCGGCGATATATTGCGTCTGCGCCCTGGCGATAGGGTGGCTGTGGATGGTGAGGTCAGTGAGGGCCAAACGAATGTTGATGAAGCCATGTTCACTGGTGAGCCAATGCCCGTATATAAACAGGTAGGTGATCAGCTGTCAGCAGGCACCATTAATATGCAAGGGAGTGTTTTATATCGCGCTACCCGCATTGGCCAGCAGACGGCCTTAGCTCGCATCATTGAATTGGTGCGCCAGGCACAAAACAGCAAGCCAGCAATCAGTCGCTTAGCGGACCAGGTGGCTGCTGTATTTGTGCCAGCGGTGATGCTGGTGGCAATAATGACAGCCATCGTATGGTTATATTGGGGTCCTGAACCGGCGATGACTAACGCTATGGTGAGTGCCGTTGCCGTACTTATCATTGCCTGCCCTTGTGCGCTGGGGTTAGCGACGCCAATTTCGGTGATGCTAGGTGTGGGTAAGGCCGCAGAAATGGGTATATTAGTGCGCAATGCGGATGCTTTGCAGGTGGCCAGTAAGGTGGATTGGATATTAGTGGACAAGACCGGTACTTTAACCCAAGGCAAACCCAAGGTGGTCGATTTTAGTTGTTTTAATGATGCCCAAGACATATCCGTGAAAGCGCAAGCTAAAGCCATGGAGCAGGCCTCTGGGCACCCTTTGGCCGCGGCTATATTGGATTTTTGCCAAGATACCGAAGCCGCATTGATAGGTGACTTTAAAGTTGAACAAGGTAAAGGCCTGACAGCTGATAATTGGTGTTTGGGTAACGTTCGGATGATGCTTGAACATGGGGTGGATCTTAGTCATGCCCAGGCTTGGTTAGGGCACCAGACAGACCGAACAATTGTGCTATTGGCTGAGGGGCAGCAGTTGCAGGCAGCATTTGCTGTGACTGACCCAGAGCGGCTGGATAGCCAGGCAGCTATAGCCCGTTTGCATGATACGGGCAGCAAGGTGATGATGTTAACTGGTGACAATGTGCAAACAGCCACAGCGGTGGCCACACGATTGCAGATTGATCAGTTTCAGGCAGGCTTATTGCCAGAGGACAAACTGCGCATATTGCAAGAGTTGCAAGGCCAAGGGAATAAAGTGGCTATGGTGGGTGACGGTATCAATGATGCACCAGCTCTAACTCAGGCCGATGTGGGTTTTGCTATTGGAAGTGGTACAGATGTGGCACTGGAAAGCGCCGACGTGTGCTTGCTGGGTGACTCGTTGCATGGTGTGGCTGATGCGATTGAATTAAGCCATGCGACGTTGCGCAATATCCGTCAGAACTTGTGGGGTGCTTTCGCTTACAATTTGTTAGGTATTCCTGTAGCCGCAGGGTTGTTGTACCCGTTTACGGGCATGTTGTTGAGCCCTATGTTGGCCGCCATGGCCATGTCGTTATCATCGGTGACGGTCGTGACTAACGCTAATCGCTTGCGTTTGTTTAAACCAAGTCAACGGGCTTGATAGGCCGTATTTTTGGCTGGGCCATGGCCAATCCATTACCTCAGAAGCCGACGAAAAGAAGTAAAAAATGTTTGTATTTTCAAGACTGATCGAGATACAGTGGCGGCTAAATATAGGGCCAACCAAGAGGCGGCTAGTCAATACCCAAGGGTATGAATACTGAGGAAAGATCTATTGGAAATGCACAGAAAAACCGTCGATGGTCTAGCCATCGGTTTGCTGTTGGCTTTATGCACTATCTGGGCTTTACAGCAGGTATTGGTAAAGGCGGTGGCCGGAGACATGGCACCAGTAATGCAGTTAGCCATTCGCTCTGGCTTTTCTGCTTTTATTATTGCTTTGGTATTGCTGTTCCAGGGTAAGGCCCTGTTTACCGCGTCTACTTGGAAACCGGGTTTGTTGGCTGGTCTACTATTTGGTTTGGAATTTTTCTTTATTGCAGAAGGTCTGCGCTTTACCACGGCCTCCCATATGGTAGTATTTTTGTATACCACACCCATATTCACAGCCCTATTTTTATCCTGGATGTTGCCTAATGAGCGCCTATCTATATTGCAGTGGCTAGGAGTAACATTGGCTTTTTTTGGTTTGGTCATCGCATTTATGTTTGGTGATGATGCGGCTGACAATGCGCCAGACATATTGTGGGGGGACTTTTTGGGTATTCTGGCGGCCTTGTCGTGGGCCCTTACTACGGTCGTTATTAGGGTGAGCCGCTTGTCGCAGGCGCCGAGTCAGCAAATTCTCTTTTATCAAGTATTTGTTGGCTTTGTGCTATTAGCTGCCATGACCTTGGTCGCGGATCAAACTCAAGTACAATGGACGACGCCGTTACTACTTAATCTGGTATTTCAGATTGTGGTAGTGGGCTTAATTAGTTTTTCTACTTGGTTGTGGTTATTAAGGCGTTACGTCGCTTCTCAACTGAGTGTATTTACCTTTTTGACACCAGTTTTAGGCGTATTTCTAGGCGCTTTACTATTGGATGAACCCATGCAAAGTAGTTTCATTGTGGGTGCTGTATTGGTAGTGTTTGGTATGTTGCTGGTGCATGGCCATCAGGCACTTCAGTCACGCCTTTGGCGCAGCAAAGGATAAGTTAATGATGAAGATATATGGGAAAAATACGGGTTAAGGAACCGGCCATTTTGCAGAGCTGTCTAAACAACCGTATTTAGCTTAAGTAAGCATTCAGTGAACAATTCTAGAATTGTCCAATGGGCCCTACGGAGACAGTATGCAAACCATGAAACAAACGCTCAGTCAGGGCATGACTGGTAAAGTGATCATTATTGGCATATTAGGTATTTTACTATTACTGCCAACCTCAATGACCGAGTCATTGCTCTTGGAAAGGCAGGAACGTCAGCAACAGTTACGCACCGAAGTGAGCCAGCAATGGGGTGAACAACTGCTTCTCAAGGCGGCTTACCTGCGTATCCCCTACCTTATTCACAATACGGATAGCGATGGCATACGCCGTCACGATAGCCAGCAGCGCTTTTTGTATGTTTTGCCCGAGTATCTTGAGATAGACGGGCATTTAGCGTCGGAGGTTCGCCATAAAAGTTTATATACGGTTCCTTTGTACCAAGCTCGGCTCAGTGTTAAAGGCCACTTTCAACGTCCTGATATGGCCACTTTCGGATTGGCTAAAGCCGAGGTTCAATGGCATCGTGCAAGCTTTGGTATCGGTCTTAGTCAGCTTAAAGGTCTGCAAGCAGTAGAACCCTTAATACTGGGTGGCAAAACCTACTCCCTTGCCGCAGGTCTGCCGTCACTGAAGATGGCCAGTCAGGGTTTAAGTGCCCCCGTGAAATTGTCAGCACAGTGGCAAGAATTGCCATTTGCCACAGCCCTTACAATCAATGCTACAGAGCGTATTGAATTTGTGCCCATGGCACAAAATACCAAGCTGAGTTTGGCTGCTGACTGGCCTGACCCTGGATTTACCGGCGCTTTTCTGCCACAACAACAACACATTACTGAGGAAGGTTTTTCGGCTAGCTGGCAGGTGCTTGGCGTTAACCGAAATATCCCCCAAGTGCTGACCCGCAACGATACCTTTATCCACGATGATAGCCACTTTGGGGTGAGTTTGATCATCATGGCTGATGTCTATCAACAGGTTGATCGCCTGATTAAATACATGGCCTTGTTTATCGTCTTTACCTTTGCCGCATTGTTTTGCTCGGAAGTGCTTAGTGGCACAGTTATTCACCCCGTACAATACTTGTTAGTAGGTTTAGCCATCGTATTGTTTTATGTCTTGCTATTATCTTTAGCCGAGCATTTAGGCTTTTTCATGGCCTATGTGCTAGCGGCGACGGTGGTGACTGTGCAAATTAGTCTATATGCCAGAAGTCTATGCCAATACCGATCATTGAGCTATTGGGTGGCAGTGCTACTGGTACTGTTATACAGTTATTTCTACCTATTGTTGCAAATGCAGGATTACGCCCTATTAGCCGGAGCAGCCGGTTTGTTGCTGTTGTTGGTGGCGGTGATGTATGTTACTCGCCATGTTGATTGGTATAACACTAGTGCTGGGTCTTTTATGCCATCAATGTAATAGCATAATGTGATGCTGGGCTAGGGGTGTGGGGTGGAAGCAACCTACAAATCAGTAGTGCCGTCAGGATTGGCAAGATAGGTAGCAATAGCTTCTATGTCAGTGGCGCTTAGCAGAGAAGTATTGTCGACCACGGCGGCCATGCTACCACCAAAAAAATCCCCTTCTGGTGTCATGCCGATTTGCAAGGCAAAGATGATATCGTCCATGAGCCAGGCATCACCACGCAGAGCCATATTAATGCTGGGCACGTTTTCACCTTCAGGGCCATTGGGGTTACCTTGGAGATGATGATCGGCATCCATGGCAAGGGTGATAGTGCGTGGGGTGTGGCACTCACCGCAATGACCTGGTCCAGTGACGATGTAAGCGCCACGATTCCACACGGCAGTTTGTTTATTCTCCTCAATAAAAGGCTCTGGGGCAAAGTTAAACCACTGCCAAAGGTACAGGCCCAAACGTATGTTAAAGGGGAATTTCAGGTCATGTTTTGGTGCGCTTTGTGCGACCGGAGGTAGACTCTCGAGATAGACTTTGAGATCGGCCAGGTCGGCATCGGTCATGCGTGTATAAGACGTGTATGGGAAGGAAGGGTAGTAAGGCTCTCCGTCAGGGTTTAGGCCGTGGCGCATGGCGGTATTAAACTGGTGTTGATTCCAGTTACCAATACCATGCTCGGGGTCAGGGGTTATATTAGGTGGGTAAAATGTGCCAAATTCAGTCGCTAAGACTACACCGCCTGCCATTTTGGGCATGCCCTGCTCTGAATGGCAGGAGTGGCAGCCACCTAGATTAGCTAGATACTCACCCCGCTGTATTGCCGTGTTAGCCCATACAGCAAGGCTGGCAATGGTTAGGTAGCTACCCAATGCGACCACTAATAAGTG
>JAAERS010000292.1 GCA_024230095.1 Gammaproteobacteria bacterium
ATTACTGCAGTATTAGTACCGACGATATCCATACCGTTATTGCTAGCGGTATCTAAGTTGACGACGTAATGAAGTACCCGGTCAATCAGCAGTGGTTGTTTATTAGTGGATGTTGAAGCCATTATTTTTTACCTCTCTTTTTCTTTTGTCCAGTTTTCTGTGGTGTAGAGCCAGGCGTCATCATTGCGTTGGGGTCCAGGCTTGGCATCCCAGGCATCATCGGAGGACCACTGGTTCCAGGCATATTGCCAGGCATTCCACCAGGGACTGCAGGCATACCTTGATATCCCATATTACCTAAAGGAACGCCTTGTTGTGCGTTCATCGATAAGCGGGAGCTTTCCATCATATCTGCCATCGGTGAATTACCACCAAGGTCAGGTTGCTGTTGCATCCCATAGGGCATTGGGTTTTTACCGCGACCAGCAGGGAAGTTTTGCTGTAGTCCGGATGGCCCAACATTCATTGGGTTAATCATCCCAGTACCCATCTGAGCGTAGTTCTGGGCGTAGTCACCGTAGATACTTGTCGATTGAATTGCGGGGGATGCGTTATCCGTCACATTCATCGGATTGTTGTTCTCTGGTCCACCAGGCAGAACAGACATATTCTTCGCAATCATCTGACGCTGCGGGTCAAGCGCCATTGCGTTTTCTTGTGATTTACTTCTAGCCATCAGTTCAACCTCATAGTAGCGGCACGATCGTTATTACCAAAACCTGCGTTACTGCCAGCTTTCGCGTACATCTGTAAACGCTGGTCCAACTTATCAGTTGCTAATGCGTC
>JAAERS010000293.1 GCA_024230095.1 Gammaproteobacteria bacterium
CCGATTTTAGGCGTAATAGAAAAAAATATCAAACGAGTGTTTGAATAATATTGCCATGCAAGCCATAAATGGCTTGTTATCTGCGCTAGTGGCACTATAAAGTGTAGTTAATATTTCTTTAAGCGAGTTGTGACTGCCGGTTGCACTCTTTATTGTCTAATACTCTGAGGAATACAGATTGGAATTTTTACAAGAATACGGTTTGTTCTTGGCGAAAGCCGTGACTCTGGTGATCGCTGTTGGCGCCATCGTTGGACTTATTGTTGCCGCCAGCCAGGCTCGTCGCGCCCCTAAACGTGGCCATATTGAAGCGCGCAAATACAATGATGACATTGAAGATATGACTGATACCATTGAAGAAGTTACCATGGATAAATTTCAGTTAAAGAGCCATCGAAAAGCCCAATCGAAGCAGCTTAAAGAAGCGCACAAGAAAGCCAAGAAAGAGGCGAAAGATAGCAAAAATAAGTCTCAACTCAGCGTTGATGAAGCGCAACAACCAACAGGCCCTAAGCCACAACACTATGTGTTAGATTTTGATGGCGATATCCGCGCCACCGAGGTGGACAAACTCCGACAGGAAATAACTGCCATATTAGCCGTAGCCAATACCAGCGATGAGATTGTTGTGCGCTTAGAATCGACTGGAGGCATGGTGCATGCTTATGGTTTAGCAGCGTCCCAATTGGCGCGCATCCGTGATGCTAACATCAAACTAACTATTTGTGTAGACAAAGTAGCCGCAAGCGGTGGTTATATGATGGCCTGTTTAGGGGATAAAATCGTAGCTGCACCATTTGCTATTTTGGGCTCCATCGGTGTGGTTGCCCAAGTACCAAATATTCACAAATTATTGAAAAAGCACGATATCGATGTTGATGTCCTGAC
>JAAERS010000294.1 GCA_024230095.1 Gammaproteobacteria bacterium
CTGACGCCCTCCAAAATAAATAAAGTTTCCTGCTCCGTAGACAGTATTGTGGCTCCTTGGTAATCCCCCTCCCCAGCACTGAATTTGACATCGGCACGGCTTAACCCAGAAGCAAGGCCAATTTTATCGTCGCTCAGTGTAAAATCGGTAATGCAGTCCGCATTGTTAAGCTGGTCTGCACCTTCATTCAGAGCGCAAATAAAAATATCTTGCCCTAGGCCGCCCCACAGCTCATCTCGGACATTGAATCCCAAGCCACCAAATAATGTATTGTCACTCGTGTTGCCAACAATGGCATCAGTGCCTAAGCCACCATACGCATTTTCAATAACCGCACCCTCAGCGATCCCTAAGACCCCCTCTCCGGCCACCATGGCCGCAATATCCGCATCCATTGCATTACTGATACGGGTACCAAAAAATGACAACTGGCCATCAGTTAAGTCTACCAAGGCAGGGCTGTCTAGGTGGCTCCAATCCAGCCAATCCACACCACCGGCATCCCAAATGGCCAATTCAAATGGTGTTTCCGCAGTAAGCAACTCCCCGTCATAACGTGTATCGGTGCTGTTGGTACGATTATTTACCCCATATAAATATTGCAAAGCCGCTATGTCATCGATCATATAAGTGCTGGGATGCTGAGGCAAATGAATGCCATTATTGCCCCCCTCGTAGGCGGCATAGCTCATAATAGTGTAGGGGTTGCCATCTCTGGGCTGCTGGCCAACTTCTGCATTGGTACCGAATGATAGGTGGTCACTATACACACCTTGTCCGTGTGGGTGCTCCAAGCCCAGCGCATGGCCAATTTCATGACCGATGGTGCTAAAGAAACCGTCCCCAGGTTTGGCTGACTCCCACTCCTGGTAATAGCTAAGATCAAAATACACATCACCACCATAGGAGTCGCCAGAGTAGTAATCAGGCCCCCACGCCGCCGCATAGGGGGTGCCTGCCTGATAACCAATCCGCACATCACCTACTTGATTGCTGGTCTCTGTAATTTCTGTAAAATTGATCAAAGCATAGGTCGCTATTTCCTCAAAAAAATGACGCACCACTTGTTTTACATCATCTCCGAAGGCAACCCCAAGATCATGGGTGTCATAGGCAAAGGTAGAGGTGCTGTCATAGAAGCTATAGGTTATGTCCACACCCTGGCCTGGCACTGTCCCCCATTTTGAGCCAATTAACAGATTATCCACCTTAGAGGAGCCCGAGCTTTGCTGTAACTGATAAGCTGCCGCACCATCCACCTTGGGCGAGGCGATGACAGACTCATCAACATTAACCAACTCAAGTTTGATGTCTCGCGCAAATTCCTCACTGCCACGGCGGGACAATACAGAAAATTCATAAACATTATTGCCATCCGCATCTGCCGCCGCTTCAAAGTCCAAGCCCGCCACGAAGCCCACACTTCCGGTCTGGGAATCAATATCAAACCAAGCTTTATCTGGCCCCGTCAGCTCGTAGCTAACTAGGCTGCCTTGGCTGAAGGTGACGCCTAATTGCAGACTAGACGTAGCATTTTCTGCCCATTGCAAAGCAACCACTTCGGGCTGCACTTGCGCGCTATCTGGGACAAGGCTGGAACTAGGAAATTCATCGGTGATATCACCATTTAAATACAACTGCAAGCTGGCTTGGTC
>JAAERS010000295.1 GCA_024230095.1 Gammaproteobacteria bacterium
GTCAGAAATCCCTGCATTTATCCGTTTGGCAGAATCTCAAATGCAATCTGACTTACGGCATTGGCGCATGGAAAAGCGAGCAGAAACATCAATTGATAGTCAATTTATTGGGCTGCCTAGTGATTGGGCTGAGACTATCCGCTTGCATTTGAACGCTGATGGAACTAAGGATATCCGTTATATTACGCGCAGGGAAATGCAAAGCATGAGGGCGGGTAGTGATGATGCTACAGGTGCGCCTGCTTATTACACTCACACCGCTGGACAGCTAGAGGTTTATCCATCACCTGATGCTACATATAGTGCGGATATTACCTACTACGGAACGATAACACCACTTAGTGACAGTGTGACTAACTGGGTTTTAACTAACTTTCCCGATGTTTACTTGTATGGTTCGCTTATCCACACTGCGCCATTTTTACAAGAAGATGAGCGTACACAAACTTGGGCTGCATTATACGGAGCTGCTGTTAAGCGCCTCAACGATGCCAGCAAACAATCACAAGCAAGCGGTAGTGGCTTGCGTTTGACGATCAAATCTTATTAAGGGCTACTTATGTCTCAGGCTACGAATTATTTAGAAAACAAGATTGCAGAGCATGTGTTTGGCGGCTCTGCTTATACGGCTCCTAGCACTCTGTATGTTGCATTATTCACATCTGCTCCTAGTGATACTGGGTCCGGAACAGAGGTTTCAGGCGGCTCGTACACTCGCATGGCAATGGCGTTTACTGTAAGTAGCGATACAGCCAGTAATACGAGTAATGTTGAGTTCCCCAAAGCCACGGCTTCATGGGGTACTGTTACTCACTTTGCTATTTACGATGCGTCTAGTAGTGGTAATATGCTTTGCTACGGGACATTAACTGCGTCTAAAGCTGTTGCGAGTGGTGATACATTGCGCTTTAATGCTGGTGAGCTAGATATAACGGTTGCCTAAAATGCCTGCCAACGGTTACGGTGCAGCTTTATATGGTGTAGCAGCTTATGGTTCTGAGAATTACGAGGACGTAACGGCTTCTAGCGATTTATCATTAAGCACTGTTGCTGCCTCTGATTTGATACAAGGTATCGCTGCAACGGCTAGTGTAGTCGTATCGTCATCTGGTAGCTCTTTGTTAATTAATGGTGGTGTGGGTCAGTCTAGTATAGCTGTAGGGCTGACAGGCTATGGGCAAAAGATAAGCTTTGCAGATGGTTCTGTAGGAATAACAGTTACTACCTATGGTGATGCTAATGGTATACGCTTGGGCGGTGGTGCTGCTGTAGCAACCGTTGGAACAACTGGTAGCACAACAAGGATTGTTTTCGGTGATGGCGAGACTAGTGTTGATTTGTCTGCTGCTGCCTCAGCTAATGTCATTGCTGGGATTAATGGCAATATTGGCATTACTGTTAGCACTAGTGGTGATATATTAAGAATATTTGATGGTGTAGCTGTAACGGCTATTAGCTTGGCGCTTGATGGTGTGCTGCGCTATAAGTACGAGCCAATAGCTACTGATAGTCAGAGTTATACTATCGTATCCACTGATTCTCAAAGCTGGGCAGAGGTGGAAACTGACAGCAACATATACAATGATATACCTGTCGATAGTCAGGTATGGTCAGCAATTGCGTCTGACAGTGAAAGCTGGGCGCAAATCTAGTATAATTGACCTATATTTAACAACGGAGGCCGACGATGGCTGATACTACTACTACAAACTACAGTTTGACGAAGCCAGAAGTCGGGGCAAGTGATGACACTTGGGGTACAAAGCTAAACACTAACTTAGATTCTGTCGATACGCAGATGAAATCTAACGCTGATACTGCGGCTGCTGCGCTACCAAAAGCTGGCGGCACGATGACAGGCGATCTTGAGCTAGGCGATAGCGTCAAAGCTACATTCGGTGCTGGTGATGACCTACAGATTTGGCATGATGGTAGTAAGAGCCGAGTAGAAGATTTAGGTTCGGGGGGATTGTACCTCCGTGGCTCGTCCAATATCTATCTGCAAAGCGCTGCTGGTGAGAACTATCTATACACCACCGAAAATGGTGATGTGAAGATTCAATATAACGGACTAACCAAACTAGCCACCACTTCATCTGGGGTCGACATTTCAGGCACAGCCACGATGGATGGGCTTACTGTTGATGGCGATAGTACAATACGGGGTACAGCAGGAGCTACAGTTAATATTGAGGATACATCAACAAGTGTTGCGAATGGTAGCTACTTAGCGGGACTGCGTCTAGGCAACGCTGATTCTTCTGGAACTCCTCCACACGGTACAGGGATCAAAGTTACTGCTGATGATGTGTACGGCCATATGTTTATGGATTTCTTGAGCGGTAATAGAGATGCTTGGGATAACTCCACAAAAGCTATGCGCATATCAAATGGTGGCGACATCAGCTTCTACGAGGACACAGGCGCAGATGCAAAATTCTTCTGGGATGCTAGTGCTGAATCTTTGGGTGTTGGTACTAGTAGTCCTGATAGAGCTTTGCACATAAGTACATCAGATAACTTGCCAGTGTTTGTTGAATCTACCGATGGTTTGTCTTTATTAGGGATAGGGGACA
>JAAERS010000296.1 GCA_024230095.1 Gammaproteobacteria bacterium
AATAATATTCAGGGCGGTACTATGACTGAGGCAGAGGCGTTAGCGAACATGCCTGCTGGCTTGATAAATACAGGTCTGGCAGGGTCGGTTGTGTCAGGACTAACAGGCCAACCGTTAATTGGCAATACGAGTGATGTGCCTGTTGAGGATTACAGCTCTACGGCTAATTTTGCTGATATAGGAGCTAGTGTTGCAGAAATGGTTGTCGGTAAGATTCCTAAAGATATGGCATTCGATATAAATAATGATGGTGTTTTGAATATTACCGACACCATAGAGTACATGAGAAAAGCTCGTGAAAATGGTCATCATTTATCAACTAATACGCAAAGCACTGATGGTCTTTTAGATCAAGTCGTAACACCGCAGCCTGAGTTTAGCCTGTTTGAAAATACAGCAGCTAATGAGTTATATGGCAAGAGCTGGAATGCTTTAACAAATGAGCAGAAAGTAGCTGCTGGATTGCATGATGCAGTTAAAAATGGAACAGCAAATCAAGCTGAATTATCACAATATTGGAATATCGTTGACCCAAGCCAAGCCCCTGTTGTAAGAACAAGCACGAATAGTGGAGGCGGCAGGGCTACAGGTGGTGGAAGCTCTAGTGGTACAGTAGGTAGTGGCACAGGTAGTGTTATTACTGATAGTAGCGGCAACCCCATTCGATTTGGTCGCTAACGTAATTATAAATGAGGAAATTGTAATGAGTTTATTTCTGGAGCCGAGCTATTACCCAGCCCCAACGGGGCGCAACCCGCCTATACAGAATGAGACAAGGTATGGAACGCTCGTCACTACAGCACCCACGCCAGCACCACCTGTGCATTCAACACCCATGCCAGCGCCAGCGCCACCTCCAGAAAGTGAGGCTGGTGCTGTACCGCCAAATGTGTTTGATCAATCAAGTCAAGCGTTAACGCAGGCTGTGGGCGCTACTTCACAAAATCTGGGCTTCAACCCTATGGCTGTGGGCGGGGCAGGCTATCAGGCAGTACAAGCTAGGCCTACTGGATTTACAGCGGCAGGGTTAGGCTCAGAAGGTTATGACGCAGCAATGACAGG
>JAAERS010000297.1 GCA_024230095.1 Gammaproteobacteria bacterium
GGAAACACTTTAGGGAACGGACAAGGCTTTAAAATAAACGTCAACAATGGCGACAGACTAGCTATCGACTCTAGCGGTAATGTGGGTATTGGTACGAGTTCGCCTAACGCACAGCTACAGCTAACTGATGACATATGGACTGGCGCAGGCACCGCCGCTGACCCTTCTGTAAAGGTAGGGGATAATAACACTGGGTTATATTACGTTGGTGGGAATGTTCTTGGGGTCACAACCAACGGCACAGAACGCATGCGCATCGACTCTGGCGGTAATTTGCTTGTGGGTTGTACTGACACTACCCCTGCCCGTAACAATGATGCTGGCGGCATGGCATTTACCGCAGGAGGTAGATTAGAAGTCTCTCAATCAGGTGGCCCAAGCGCAGATTTTAATCGGTCAAATGATGGGGATGTGGTTAGAATACTGAGTGCAGGCATAGCCGTAGGTAGTATTGCTGCTCGCGGAGGCGCAGTAACAACACTTATCCTTGACCCAAGAACTAATGGCGTTGGCATCACTGGGACGGCAAATGCAATACTGCCAACAACTAATACAGGTGGAATAACTAGTACAGCAGTAGACCTAGGTGCGGCAGGGTATGCATATAGAGACCTACACCTATCTGGCGCAGCCAAGACGGACACCATTGCCAACGAGAGTACCGGAACAACTACAACGTCAACAACTCAAACAGCTGTCGCAACATTTGCCAAGGCTGACTACGATTCGGCTAAAGTGGTTATATCAGCCAAATCTGGCACTGACGTTTATTCAACAGAACTTCTAATAGTACACAACGGAACCACCGCCTCTGCCACCGAGTACGGACAGATCGGTACTGGCT
Source organism: Gammaproteobacteria bacterium (assembly GCA_024230095.1). Taxonomy (GTDB): domain Bacteria; phylum Pseudomonadota; class Gammaproteobacteria; order Pseudomonadales; family Balneatricaceae; genus Njordibacter. The sequence continues at coordinate 845 of JAAERS010000297.1, forward strand.
CTGCTTTAGCAACATTCGATGTAGACATAAGCGGCTCTAATGTACGTGTGTTGGCTACCGCTGCTTCATCTACAAGCACTGTGTTCAAGGTTACGAAAACATTATTATAATTTAATTATCTCAAGGGGAGAGTGAACCATGAGTAAC
>JAAERS010000298.1 GCA_024230095.1 Gammaproteobacteria bacterium
AGCAAGTGAATTTAACCGAGGCGTACCCAAATTTTGCAGACTACACCACCTCTGGCGGCACAACAGACACCAATTGGTACTATATCGATAATGCGATTTTTGGCACATATTATTAAGAGAAGGGTATCCTCATGAAAAAGATAGTCATCATTACCTTAGCTTCACTGTTTTTAATTGCCTGCCGTGACAGTGGTACATCAAGTGGCTCAGAAGGGGCGAGTGCCTCGACACTTGCAGCCGAGCCGACACCGAAGGCGCAAGATCTGGTTGCCCCAGAAGAGTTTTCATTTGACCCAGTTATTCATCAGACGTTGGAGGTTAATTTAAGCGGCTCATTACCTGCTCGGGCTCAATTATCAGTTTACAGTCGTTTTACTGAGCAATCGAATGGCAGCTATCGCGTAGATACCAACAGTCAAGTCGTGCATGCGGCGATTACAAATGGCGCATTAAGTGTTGATTTTGTGCTGCCTAAAGGTCAATCAAGCGTGGTTGCCGAGATATGGTCTTACGATGGTGAAGCCCCCTTGAAAAAAGAGTTCGCCATTGATGGTAATGAGCTTATCTGGGACTAGCTGTTGCGGTGATACCGATTGAGCTAAAAAAACCATTTCCTATTTTAGGAAATGGTTTTTTTTTCATTTTCATTTTGGGAAAAAATAACCAACCTATAAATAAATCGTTTAAAAACAGCAACTTAAAACTGGCATGGCTTTTGTATCTATCTATGCAATGCAAAATAATAACAAAGCTGTAAGGAAAAGAGATTATGTATAAAACCATTAAGCCCCTATTACTGAGCTCCATTTTATTAAGTCCATGCGTTATCGCAACCACGACGCTTGATTTTGGTGATGCGCCAGACAGTTACAATACAATTTTATCTTCGAATGGTGCGCGTCATGAAATTGATGGTGTTACATGGCTCGGTTCAAGTGTTGACAGTGAAGCAGATGCTGCGCAATCACCGAACTCAGATGACTCGCTTGATAGTGATGATGAAGATGGGGTGAGTTTTGTGACCGCGCTGGAGCCTGGGTTGGATTCGGTGCTATCGGTAACCGCATCGACAACGGGTTATTTATCGGCTTGGTTTGACTGGAACCAAGATGGCGATTTTGATGATGAGGGTGAGCAGTTGATCACCGACGCGCTGCTGTCTAGTGGCAGCAATTCATTGTCTGTTGCGATCCCTGACGATGCGCTTATTGGAGAGACTTGGTCTCGATTCCGTTTTAGTCAAGACTCAGGTTTGACTTACGCTGATAGCTCGACTTCGGGTGAAGTGGAAGATTATTTGGTGACCATCGCAGACGCGAATACCGTAACGCGTTATTTCCCATCGTCAAGCGGCTATGTGACGTTAGCGTATGAAGATGAGTGGCCAAGAATTGCGGATTATGACATGAACGATTTGGTGTTAAATTATCGAGTGACCGAGGTGTTGCGAGATGGTTTGATCGCCAAAGTGGTGATATCTGGTAAGTTAGCGGCCGTTGGTGGTGATTACCATAATGGTTTTGCGGTTCGATTAGAAGGCATTGATAGCGATCTTGTGGATGCAGCGAAAACTCGTCTTTATTACAACAATGTGCTGCAAGACGGCGATCCTCAAGAATCTGATATGGATGAAGCGAGTTTCATTATCATTAATGATGCAATAGAGCTGGCGGATTATCAGTGTGATTACTTTAGAACAGAGGACAGTTGTCGTGAAAACATTGGCGTAGAGTTTGAATTGGACATCAGTTTCAGTGCGCCAATCTCACCAATACACATGCCCAATATGCCTTATGACCCATTGATGTTTGCCACGCCTGGCCACTATCACGGTCCAAGCTTTGCTCTGCCACCAGGCCGAAGCTATGAAGTGCATTTAGCGAATAAAGCACCAACCGAAAAATTTGATACCTCATTTTATCAGATGGAAGACGACACCAGTGATCCAAGCTTTGCTCGTTACTTTAAAACCTCAAACAATATGCCGTGGGCACTGATGATATTTGATGAATGGCAGTGGCCATTAGAGCAAGTGAATTTAACCGAGGCGTACCCAAATTTTGCAGACTACACCACCTCTGGCGGCACAACAGACACCAATTGGTACTATATCGATAATGCGATTTTTGGCACATATTATTAAGAGAAGGGTATCCTCATGAAAAAGA
>JAAERS010000299.1 GCA_024230095.1 Gammaproteobacteria bacterium
CTGGCACCACGCACGTGCCATGGATTGCCTACGAGCAATGAATGAGACTGGCCTGACAGATGAAGAACACAAGGAATTATCGGACGACTATAAGTTCCATCACGAGACTGAGCAAACGATATACAAGGCTACCTTGTCTGCCATAAGTCACTTCTATAGCGCATAAGCATTTGATTTATCATAGCGGCTTGGGTATCCTAGGCCGCTAAAGTAAACCAAACGCAACCATTGGAGCACATAATGTTACAACAGGATTACAGTATTAAGCAAATGCTACAAACCGGTACACCCTTGGCCGACATAGCGCACGTTGATGCGGCACGTCAAGGATTACGTATCATTGGTATGGCTCAGGTTAACCCGAATGCCCTGCTGATTGGATACGCTGAGCCAACAGGTCAAATGCTGGTAGCTTACTTTGACAATGTTGAGGGCTTTGACTTCATTGACTACGTTTCGTCAGAAGAAGAAATAAGCGACTATATCAACCCAAACTTTTAAA
>JAAERS010000300.1 GCA_024230095.1 Gammaproteobacteria bacterium
AACAAGGGTTAAGTAGTCGAGTAATGAGTACGCGATACCTTTTGGTGAGTGTTTGGTTTCATTACCTATAAAGCCTAGTAGCGGTTTTGGTGTAAATGGCAGTTGGCTTTGGTTATCAATATGGCTTGCTTTATCATGAATGCGTTCAAAAATAGAGGTGTATTCTGCTGTTTGTACCGCATCTGCCATTTTCGCTCTTATGGGGTTTAAGTCAACATAGGCCATACAGGCAAGTACTGCTTTTTCATCAAGCAGTGCTTGAGATTTAAATCTACCTTCCCAGAACCTGCCTTTGCAATTATCTTCAGCATTGGCTTTACGAGCGATATGTTCATTTAAGTTACGCATCAGCCACGATAAATCACTTAAACGACTTCGCCATTCATTGATAATACCTTGCGCTTTATCAATTTCGGCTTGGCAACTGCTCTCGCCTTTTTCTAATCGCTCAACCAATGGGTGACTATGGTAAAGCTGCTGCCAACGATGGCAAACCTCTTCATCGCTCCATGCCATTGCTTCACTTTCATCAATATAGACAACCAAATGATAGTGATTTGACATCACCGCATAAGCAGCAACATCAATAGCAAAAACAGAGGTTAAAAAGCGAATACGGTCAACCATCCATTGCCTGCGATGTTCAAAACTTTGTTTAGTATGATG
>JAAERS010000301.1 GCA_024230095.1 Gammaproteobacteria bacterium
ACCGACGCAAGTTGAGCCGGACCCAAACAGGCTATTTGTGAATTCTTCATCATTCAATGCAAACTTATTTCCGTTTAAAATAATCATTGTTCTATTCCCCTTGCGCCAATGGAATCAATGAGCTTTTAAACTTCTTAGCTTTTTGCCCATGGACACTGATAGCGATATTTAATTGGTCACCATCACATAAACCGCAATCTTTGCATGTGATGCCTTTCGTATCTGCAAGACATTCAACTTCATTAGGTAACAGCGTATCGTTTGGCAGCTTTACACGGAAAGTTTTGAAGCCCTTAGATTGCATTTTTAGAGCTTGTTTGTATGTGTCTGCGCTACCCATCACAAGGCCGGTTAATCGTTGGTCATAGCCCTTATGCTGCGCTTGGTGCGTGTAGCCTGTATGACTACCAAATGCGCTACAAACGTCAACAATAACGTCATATGGCAGCGCAGCGGGGTCACCATAGGCACCTAGGCGTACACTGGCATTGTAGTTAAAAGCTGGCAAGCCCTTAGTGTATAAACCTCTATGGTAAGCCCTATATATAGCTAATGGAGCCTGAAAAGGTAGGACATAACAGCTGCCACCATTATAATGTCTATGCGGACAAGTGCCACAAATGGCGCTATCAAGCCCATCTTTAACGGCAACGTGTGGCTCTACGTCGTCACGAATGATGGTCAATTGTGCCATATC
>JAAERS010000302.1 GCA_024230095.1 Gammaproteobacteria bacterium
CTGTAGCATTAGTTGTTGCTTGGTTCGCTGCTGATCGTGGCTTAGTGGTTGTGTCAAGACCACGGCTAGATCCAAGCCGGCTTGGCGATTGGGCCGTTCTAGTTGGCTAATTAGTTGGCAGGTGGACTCTCTTTGTTGACAGGTTATGCCTGTGATCAGTGCTTGGGCCAAACGTGGTTCAAGGCCTGTGGCCGCCATTTTTGTTCCGGTTTTGGTTAAGCCTAAACCATGTTCATATTGTTGTACGGCTTGCAGTTGCTTGAGTAGTTTTACAGCCTGTTGCCAAGCTCCTGTAGAGGGGCGATCGAGCCAATGTAGTTCTTCTACGTTGTTGTAACCACAAGCAAGCAATTGCAATACCAGGCTGCTTAGGTCAGCATTTTTGATGGCGGGTTGAGTTTGGGGAGCCAGGCTTTGTTGTTGGTGTTTCGCCCACTGTCGATAACAGTGGCCGGCCTGCAAGCGCCCAGCGCGACCGGCTCGTTGTGTGGCCGAAGCAGCGCTGATCATGCGCGTATGAAGTCGCGTGAGGCCGCTACCGGCTTCATATAAGGCCTGTTTGTGTAAGCCCGTATCAATTACGCAACTAATGCCGTCTATGGTGAGGCTGGTTTCAGCTATATTTGTAGCCAATACCACTTTGCGAGTTCCAGCCTTAGGACGAGCAATGGCTTGCCGCTGTTCGATCAAGGTAAGGCGCCCGTAAAGTGGGTAAATTTCAATATGATTACTTTGTAAGTGGCTAATTTTTTCATGCAGGTGGTGGATATCTGCTTGGCCAGAAAGAAAAACCAAGATGTTACCGGTTTGATCAGATAATGCCTGTTCGATACTTTGCGCCCATGTATGCATTCTTGTGCGCGGTTCTGGTGTGGTATGCAA
>JAAERS010000303.1 GCA_024230095.1 Gammaproteobacteria bacterium
GCCGCATCTATACCACATTCCTCAGCCGCCACTTCCGGGCTATACTGAGGGTCCATATATTTGTTGTACAAGATGCTAAAAGCCGTGCGCACAGGTGTTCCATCAGTGGCGATGTAGTCACCCAATAAAGCCGGTGCAATATCGGCTGACGACGCGGAAGCAAATCCTTCACTTAACTGGTCAAACACTTGTGAAAGGCCTTCTTCGTTACGCCACAATAGACCGTCGCCTACCTGCCCGGGCGTGTTTACAACCAGCTGGGGTGCATTGGTATAACGAATAAGAAACTCGTCATCAATTTGGCCATCACGTAACAACACATGAATCATAGCCAAAGCCAAAATGCCATCGGTGCCTGGTTTTAGAGCTAACCATTCATCTGCAATAGCTTGATAACCGGTACGTACCGGGTTTACGGCGACAAATTTAGCGCCACGCTCTTTGATTTTTTTAAGGCCTAATTTGATCGGGTTGGACGCATGATCTTCAGCCACACCCCACATGATAAAGTATTTGGTATTATCCCAATCGGGGTCGCCAAACTCCCAAAATGCATGACCCATTGTATACAGGCCTGCAGCGGCCATATTTACGGAGCAGAAGCCACCATGGGCGGCCCAGTTGAAAGTGCCAAATTGAGTGGCCCATAAGCCTGTCAAAGCCTGCATCTGATCACGGCCAGTAAAATAGGCCAGCTGCTTTGGGTCGGTAGCTCGAATATGCCCCAAACGTTCGGTAAGCAGATCCATTGCGCTTTCCCAGCTGATCTCTTCAAACTCAGCTGCTCCGCGTTCACTCCCAGGTTTACGCAGCAATGGCTTAGTCAATTTTGCCGGCGACAACTGTTTCATAATGCCAGAGTTGCCTTTGGCACACAGCACGCCTTTGTTGACTGGGTGATTGGGATTACCCTGAATATAACGAATCTTATCGTCTTCTAGGGTCACCTTAATGCCGCAGCGGCACGCACACATATAGCAGGTTGTATACTTGTGCTGTTGGTTTTGATGATCTTCGAACTGAGGTAACTCTGAGGCGTTTGGCATAAGCGCTGTAATTCTTGTGGCAACAAAGCACACAAGAATAAGGCAAAGTGATTATTCTGCCAACAGCCAACCAATGCAGAGTGATAGTGCCAGACTAGAATATCGGCATAAAAAGGGGATTTGCCTAACCAGCGATGCCCACGAATGAAGGCATTACTTGAAAATTTCTATCAACTTCCTTTTGCACGTGAGATGGTGCCGTTCGCACTGGCAGTTCAGTCACCGAGCGGTTATTAATAGAAGTTGATTGGTTGGCCATTTTTTGCGCCACAATCAGATCCGATGTATGGGATTGAGCGCTAGCGCTAGCTTGACTTGAAATCATGTTGGCCTCCAGAAAATTTTCTCTGGTACCAAAACAACTGCTTAACTGGCACCATAGTGAAACCACTATAGCATCCAGATCTAATAATGTAATGGAATAAATATCTATTTATTTATTCTATTATGGAATATAACTACTGGGCGAGTGTGAAACCAACCCTGGCTGCTAGTGCGACCACATCTACTTCTTCAGACTGGCCTCGTGCCCAAGTATTGATTGAACGATTGCCGGTGCGACAAAATGCAAGCACCTTGTCATGGCCTTCTATAGCCGCTTGCATTTCCGCCACCGTGGAGGCGGGAAAGTTCATGCCATAAACAGGCATATCGATGTAATCTAGGCCCTGCGCTTCGGCAGCAGCCTGCAATGCCTTACTATTGGAAGGATGGCCCGGCTCACCGTCTGGACGATTATTAATCACCGTGGTGTAACCTAATGACCTCACTTCAGCCATATCACTTTCAACTAATTGAGGAGCAACACCAAACGTGTCAGTAACGGAAATGATTGCCATATAGAACCCTAATAACCTAGTAGAATGTAAACAGAATCTTATATTAGCTAAATGCTATAAACAAGCAAAAAGGGCGCTAAAAAGCGCCCTTCATATAATATTTAATCCTTTATCGATCAGGCTACACGCCCCAAAGCTCCATCTATAGCGTCGACAATTTCATCAATCTCACTCTTACTGACGATCAGTGCTGGGCTCAAGCACAAGGTATTATTATGGCGTTCAAAGCTACGATTAGTTCTACCAATTATAACGCCGTGTGCCATGCAGTCAGCGGCAACAGCCGCCGTTACAGATTCGTGCACAGGCTCACGGGTTTCACGATCTATAACCAGCTCAACACCTTGAAATAGTCCCTTACCACGGACATCACCAATCATAGGGTACTTGGCAGCCAATCCACACAATCGTTCGTAGAGGTAGTCCCCCATGCGCTGGACGTTTTCCAACAAATTTTCATCTTCAATGATACGCATGTTTTCCAGAGCCGCCGCCGGACCGGCAGTACAACCACCAAAAGTAGAAATATCACGGAAGTACCCCATCGCATCTGAGGCATCATCTTTAAAAGCATCAAATACCGCTTCGGTAGTGACTGTGCAGGAGATTGCGGCATAACCACTGGCCACGCCCTTAGCCATAGTGACAATATCAGGCACGATATCAAAGTGCTGATAACCAAACCACTTACCGGTGCGCCCCAGCCCGCATACCACTTCATCGATATGCAGCAACACGTCGTATTCATCACAAATACGGCGCACTTCTTTCATATAACCTTCCGGTGGCACGATAACACCGCCCCCAGCCGTAATCGGCTCGATAACAACGGCACCAACAGTATCTGCCCCCTCGCGTATAATGGCCTCTTCCATGGCACGAGCCGCCTGAATACCGTAGTCAGCATCGCCACCGTTAGAAGCGTGATAGGCTGAGCAATGAGGAAATTCAACGAAACCGGGTGTAAACGGGCCATACTGATCTTTACGCTGCAGCTGTCCAGTTGAACTCAAAGCGGTAATGGTTGTGCCGTGGTAATCACGATCGCGGTATAAAATTTTGTGTTTTTTCCCGCCATACTTTTTGTAGGCAATTTGGCGCACAATTTTATAGGCTTTCTCATTCGCCTCAGAACCAGAGTTGGAGTAGTAGACTCGGCTCAGCCCTGGCATTTTATCTATCAATTTTTGGGCAAACATAGCGCCAGGCAAACTACCAGCACTATTGGCAAAATAATTCATTTTAACCAATTGATCTCTAACCGCATTAGCAATAGATTCACGCCCATAGCCGACATTCACAGTCCATACGGCACCAGAAACGGCATCTAGGTATTCCTTGCCCTTGGCATCTAGAACCCGCATGCCTTTGCCCTCAACAATCATTAATGGATCGTTGTCCTCTAGGGATTTATGTTGGGTCAAATGGTGCCAAACGTGATTACGGTCATCGGCCATAGCCTGTTCCATGCTGTAGTTGTTCACATCGTATGACATAGTCAGATACTCATTATTAGGTTGTTAAACAGGCACCATAGATTATTTGCAGTGCCTTGCCATATATTGCACACTTTATTCGTTTACTAGTGGCAACACGTAGAACCAGTTTTCATGTTCCTGTTATGCCAGCAAATAATATTGCTGGCTTCACCAATCAATTGCCAATACAATCGACGTATCAACACTCTTAGATGACAAGAAACCACACCCATGAGCCACCCTTTGTTTCATTTGGATGCCGGTCTTTCAGCCAGCTTACAGCAACAACTAAGACAGCAAATTGCGCAAGCCATATTGGCTAAGCATATCCCTTTGGACAGTCCCCTTCCATCTAGTCGAAAACTCGCTAAAGAGCTTAACATCGCCCGCAATACGGTGGTTCTTGCCTATGATCACTTACTGGATGATGGCTACCTAATTGCCAAAGAGCGCAGTGGCTACTATGTTAATCCTGATATACTTGAAAATAGCGTTATTGTTGATGATATCCCTGCTGGCCGTTATACCGCTGGTAGTGAACCAGACTGGCAAGAGCGGTTCAAATTGCGCCCCACTTTGCAGGCCAATATCTCCAAACCGGCGGATTGGCAGCAATATGATTATCCGTTCATTTATGGCCAATTTGATCCCAACCTATTCCCCACCAACCATTGGCGTGAGTGTTGTAAAGACAATGTTAGTGTGCCCGCTATTCGTAGCTGGGCCGCAGACCACTTTGTTGCAGATGATCCAATGCTACTGGAGCAATTGCATACTCGAATATTGCCACGACGCGGAGTGTGGGCTGACCCTGACGAGATATTAATTACCGTAGGCGCGCAACATGGCCTGTATATGTTGGCTAAACTCTTGCTTGATGAACACAGTGTTATGGGCATTGAAGACCCTGGTTTTGTTGACGTGCGCAATATTGCCCACCTCAACCCGGCTCAGGTAAAACCTCTCCCCATTGACGAAGAAGGCCTGATCATCAGTGATGAAATCAAGGATTGCGACTGTCTGTACACCACTCCCAGTCACCAATACCCTACTACTGTCACCATGCCTCTGGATCGGCGACGTAAACTATTGGAAATGGCTAACGAACACGACATCGTTATTATTGAAGATGATTATGAGTGTGAGACCAACTTTAAACAGGCCCCCTCGCCAGCACTGAAGAGCTTGGACCAACATGGCCGTGTAATATACATCGGCAGCTTCTCCAAAACATTAGCACCTGGCTTACGTTTGGGGTATCTAGTCGCTAGCAAAGACCTAATTGCTGAGGCCCGTTCACTGCGACGCTTAATGCTGCGTCATCCCCCTGCCAACAACCAGCGCTCAATTGGTTTATTTGTAGCCCGTGGGTATTATGACTCTCTAGCTAGTACCCTAGTGGGTGCCTATAAACAACGTCATCAAATTATGGCTGAAGCGCTGCAAAAGTGCATGCCCGATACGTTTGAACAACCGACCTTTGGCGGTTCCTGTTATTGGGTAAAAGGCCCAGATAACCTTGATGCCAGAGAGCTTAAGGTTCTTGCGCAAGAGCACGGCATCCTAATTGAAGCCGGTGACATTCATTTCTTGAGAGACAATCCGCCATTGAACTATTTCCGCCTCGGCTACTCTTCAATTGCTCCTGATCTTATCCAACCTGGCATTGAGAAATTAGCTGCGTTGATGAATAGTTTAACCCGTTAAGTCAATTTCAATATCACCAAGCCACAGCAAATCGCTGTCGCCGCTAAATATTGCCTAAGATTTAAGGACTCGCCCATCCATACTACGGCTAACAATACGGCGGCCAGTACAGACGTTTCCCGCAGGGCTGCAACCAAAGCAACCGGCAAAATTGTCATGGCCCACAGACTTAGAGTGTAAGCCGTAAGTGAAAACGCCCCTCCTACAGCAGCTAGTCGCCAATGTTTATTGTAAGCAACAAACAGTTCTGGCCCGTGAACTTTTAAAGCATACAGGTTAATAATTAACCCATCTAATACAAATAACCAGGCCACATAAACCACAAAGCTCCCTAAAGTCGATACCACATAACCGTCAATGACCGTATAAGAGGCGATCCATAGGCCAGTTATGAGCGCCGCTATGACGACAGAACTATGTCCGTGTAATTTTTTCCATGGAGATAAGGCAATAATACCTGCGGTGGTAATCAAGATGCCGGACACGTGCCCAACACCTAGGGGTTGAGATCCGATTATCAAGCTAAACAGTAACACCCATACTGGACCACTACCTCTGGCAATGGGGTAAGCTTGGGAAAAGTCGCCCAAGCGAAAAGCGCGCAATAGGTATATTTTGTATCCTAGGTGGGCCAACAAACTGAGCGCTAGCCATGGCCATAGCGGTAGGGGCAAGCTAGGTAACCAAGGCAACACCAGAGCACCAGAAAGACTAATAAAACCAAACATTACGCTAATTGCGAGTAATGGTGCGGTATTGATCTTCACCAAAGCATTCCAGCTGGCGTGCATCAAAGCCGCTAATAAAACCAGTATAAAAGCGATGTTTTCCATTGTAGTTAACCAACAGCCACCCTAAAGATCGCTGCCAAACAAGTATTATGGCTGTTGCAAAAGCCAATTCGCATAGACAACACCCAATGCGGCAGAAGCCAAGCGAGCAACCGCTGGATCAGCGCGAGAGGTTAGGATAATTGGTACCCTCGCACCCAGGATCAGGCCAGCTGCCGTCGCACTATTAAAGTAAACAAGCTGTTTAAATATAGCATTGCCCGTTTCGATATTGGGCACCAACAGCATATCAGCATGACCGGCTCCTGGCGTATCAATACCCTTAACCTTAGCGGCCTCTGGCGATACAGCACCATCAAAAGCGACAGGCCCAAAAATCTGGGCTTGTAGGACATCCTCGCCGGTAACGCTATCTAAGATATCCTTAGCAAGCATGCTGGAAGGCATCGCAGGCGTTGACACTTCAGTCGCTGAGAGCAAAGCGATATTGGGTTTGTTATAGCCCAAGGCGTGCATCAACCCAATGCCGTTACGCAATATATGTCGCTGAGTAGTATAGTCGGGGGCGACATTAATGACAGCATCAGTGACGCATAGGGCCTTATCACTATAAGGTACGGTCATATGAAACACATGGCTCAGGCGAACACCGGTTCGCAAACCCTTGTCTTTATCAAGTACGGCTCGCAGCAAGGTATCAGAATGCACGTGCCCTTTCATAAGCATCTTGGCGTCTCGCGAATGCACCAAAGCGACAGCCTTCTCTGCTGCCGCTTGCTCGCCTTCTGCCGACACTAGTTGATCGGAATTTAGCTGCCAATCCATATTCTTAGCTAAACTTTTGATTTGTACTAGGTCGCCTACCAGAATCGGATAAATGATACCTGCCTGATGAGCTTGTCGTGCACTTTCCATGGCTAGCTCCGTACCCGCATTAACGACAACGGTAGTCAACATAGGCAAGACTTGAGCTTGGGCCAGTAATGGGGCTGGGCAAATGGGTGGCTGACTGCTTAACATATCAATATCATCTCTACTTGTTTAACTTTGGTTAATTTACGAGCTATGATTGCGCAGCGCTAGAGCCAATCGCTTGCCCTTTCAGGCACCAATATAAATTATGCCAAATGCTTTTTATTCATGGGCCATAGTTGGGACAACAGCATGCCTATTAGGATTAGGGTACATCCAAGTAATCCTTGTATAGGCAAGGTTTCTGATAAAAACATCCAACCACCTATCAGCGCAAACACGCCCTCGGAACTTAAAATAATCGCTGCATGAGAACTATGAGCATGTTGTTGTGCAACTACCTGTAAGGTATAAGCCACACCGGTCGACATGACACCAGCATAAGCCAAAGGCACTGCTGTATCCACTATCATTTGCCAGCTAATGGGTTCTGTTACCACAGCTAAAAATAAGGCCATCAGTCCTGCAACAACAAACTGAATAGCCGATAATTTAATGGTGTCATAGCGTCCAGCTATGTAGCCGATAATTAGCACATGCCCAGCAAATGCAATGGCACATAGTACTTCTAAAGTATCACCATAACTTAAAGAAAAATCCTCGCGAATGGACAACAGATACAAGCCCCATAAAGCCAGCATTGCACCCATCCATGTGCCTAGACTGGTGCGCATGCCAAATAACAAGCCAATCGCTGGTACAAAAAAGATATACAGGCCAGTTATAAAACCTGCTTTTCCTGCGGTAGTGTATTGCAGTCCAACCTGCTGAAGAGTCGCTCCGGCAAACAAAAACAAACCGGCCACAAAACCCGCCACAAGTATAGATCGCTGGCCGGTTGGCTTTCTATTCTGGCGTTGTGGGCGCTTAACGCCAAACCAAAATATCACTGGTACCAGCACGATACCGCCCATTAAAAAGCGCACGCTATTAAACAAATGTGGCCCCATGGTTTCCATGCCTACGCGCTGAGCCACAAAGGCAAATCCCCAGATTGCTGCCGCTAATAACATCAAGATATTGGCAAACAAGACTTTATTATTCACTACCTTATTCCTTAAACTGTGTGTAAATGATTATGCCATCTAGGCTGTTTTAGACAGCACTGGCATGCCGCTATGAAAGCGAAATTGTTCGTCGGGTGTCGTAATAAGCTGAGTTTCCGCTTCTCTGAATTCAGCAACCCGTTGCCAAAAGCCTTCCTCCCCCGGCCCGCTTGGCAACTTAGCTTCTGCCAATGCTAGCTTCAAGTAGTCCTTATAATGGCGGGCCTCTGACTTTAGAAGTGATTGGTAAAACTTAGCTAACTCGGCATCCAAATGTGGTATAAGCACTTCAAAGCGCTCACAAGAGCGCGCTTCTACAAAGGCGCCAATTATCAAGGTATCCATCAGTTTTAACGGTTCATGAGTGCGTACCATCTTATGCAAGCCAGCGGCATACCTTGCCGCACTCATATGGTCATATTCGATACCTCTGGCTGCCATTAACCGACACACCTGGTCAAAATGAATCAACTCTTCTTTGGCCAAACGTGACATTTTAGTTAGGAGTGTACTTTTACGTGGATAGCGAAACATCAATTGCATGGCCGTCGCAGCGGCCTTTTTCTCACAGTGAGCATGATCAATAAGCAAGATATCTTGATGCTGTAATGCTTGATGCACCCATTCAGACGAGGTACTAGATACCAAGAACGCTTTTAGTTGCTCTAGATCTCTTTCTAAGGTTAGTTGCGAAGAAGTTTTAGTTGCCGACATAAGTTCAAACGATAGGAAAAAATTCAAGTCGGCATTCTACGACAAAAGAACATTACTGAATACTAAAAAAGATCTACTTGTGGATGTATAAAAACTACCAAGTTAATATAAAATGCACGCATTAGATCATCTACAGAATACTATATAAGAAACAACTGTAATTTAATTACAAACACTCTTTGCTAACTAGACTTGGCCCTTGATACTTTTAATACATGTTATAAGTTAAAGTTATTTTGTATATATATCAATATCTTAAAAAGACCCATTAGACTAATCGGCAAGCTATCCCAATAGAGAAAAAGCACTATTCGTGTTATTATTACGGGGTTCGATAACAACCCGTCAGGCCAATTTAACCCTAATAGGCACTGGCTCAACCATGAGGCATAACCCGTGTTAGAAGCATATCGTAATCATGTTGCAGAACGAGCTGAACAAGGCGTTCCACCCCTTCCTCTTGATTCAGAGCAAACAGCTGCTCTGGTAGAGTTACTGAAGACACCACCCGCCGGCGAAGAGCAAAATCTTTTAGACATGCTGCGCAACCGCGTTCCAGCAGGTGTTGACCAAGCTGCCTATGTAAAAGCAGGTTTTCTTGCAGCCATTGTTAAAGGCGAAGCATCTTCTCCTTTGGTAAGCGCCGTTGAAGCGGTAGAGATTCTTGGCACCATGCTTGGTGGCTACAACATTGAACCTTTAGTCACTGCACTGGATAACGATAGTTTGGCACCGACTGCTGTTAAAGCACTATCTCACACACTGTTAATGTTTGATGCCTTCCATGATGTCGAAGAAAAAGCAAAATCTGGAAACAATTTTGCTGCGCAGATTATGCAATCTTGGGCTGTTGGTGAATGGTATACAACTAAGCCAAAACTAGCAGAAAAAATAACCCTGACGGTATTCAAAGTCACGGGCGAAACTAACACCGATGATCTATCTCCAGCACCGGACGCCTTTACTCGCCCGGATATTCCTATGCATGCCAACGCCATGCTTAAGATGGCACGAGAGGGTATTTCCCCAGACCAGCCTGGCTCAATCGGCCCTCTGGTACAGATAGAAGCAGTAAAAGCCAAAGGCCATCCTGTAGTTTATGTTGGCGATGTTGTAGGTACCGGCTCCTCCCGTAAGTCTGCCACCAACTCCGTACTATGGTTCTTTGGTGATGATATTCCTTCAGTGCCCAATAAACGTGCGGGTGGTTTTTGCTTTGGCGGCAAGATTGCACCAATTTTCTTCAACACCATGGAAGACGCCGGTGCATTGCCTATCGAAATGGACGTTTCAAAAATGGGCATGGGTGACGTTATCGACGTATACCCATACGAGGGTGTGGTTAAGAACCACGAAACGGGCGAACAAATCTCCAGTTTTGCGTTAAAAACCAACGTTATTATGGATGAAGTACGAGCCGGTGGCCGTATTCCACTAATAATCGGTCGAGGCCTTACAGACAAGGCTCGTACAGCCTTAGGCATGGGCCCTTCTGATTTATTTCAAAAGCCAATACAGCCTGTTGATAGTGGCAAGGGATATAGCCTTGCACAAAAAATGGTCGGTAAAGCTTGCGGCGTTGACGGTGTTCGACCTGGCACATACTGTGAGCCCAAAATGACAACCGTAGGGTCGCAAGACACAACTGGGCCAATGACTCGTGATGAATTAAAGGATCTAGCATGCCTTGGTTTCTCCGCCGACCTCACCATGCAGTCTTTCTGCCACACTGCCGCCTACCCTAAACCCGTCGACGTCAACACCCACCACACGCTTCCTGATTTCATCATGAACCGTGGCGGCGTGTCCCTGCGCCCTGGTGACGGAGTTATTCACTCTTGGTTAAACCGTATGCTACTACCGGATACGGTCGGCACGGGTGGCGATTCTCACACCCGATTCCCCCTTGGTATTAGCTTTCCCGCAGGCTCAGGTCTAGTGGCATTTGCCGCGGCAACAGGTGTTATGCCTTTGGACATGCCTGAATCTGTTTTGGTTCGCTTTAAAGGCGAGCGCAACCCTGGTATAACCCTACGCGACCTAGTACACGCTATTCCTTACTATGGCATTAAGCAGGGATTACTAACCGTTGAAAAGGCAGGTAAAATTAACGAATTCTCTGGTCGAGTCCTTGAGATTGAAGGCTTGGATAATCTATCAGTTGAGCAGGCTTTCGAGTTGTCTGATGCCTCTGCAGAACGCTCTGCCGCTGGTTGCACCATTACCTTAGGTGAGGACTCAGTGGCTGAGTATCTGCGTTCCAACATTGTCATGTTGAAGTGGATGATCGCAGAAGGTTATGGTGACAAGCGCACTATCGCCCGTCGCATTCAAGGCATGGAAAATTGGCTAGCCAATCCAAGCTTGATGCGTGCTGATGCTGACGCTGAATATGCTCACGTTATCGAAATTGATCTAGCCGACATCAAAGAACCTATTCTTTGCGCCCCCAACGACCCAGACGATGCACGCCTGTTATCTGACGTGCAAGGTGAAAAGATTGATGAAGTATTTATTGGCTCTTGCATGACCAACATCGGTCACTTCCGTGCTGCGGGTAAATTACTTGATGCGGCGGGTACGGCTATTCCAACGCGTTTGTGGCTGGCACCACCAACCAAGATGGACGCGGCCCAACTGTCTGATGAGGGTTACTACAATATCTTTGGTAAGGCCGGTGCTCGTATGGAAATGCCTGGCTGCTCATTATGCATGGGCAACCAAGCCCGAGTTGGAGACAATACTACGGTAGTCTCTACCTCAACGCGTAATTTCCCTAACCGCTTGGGTACAGGGTCTAACGTATACCTGGCGTCTGCTGAATTAGCTGCGG
Organism: Gammaproteobacteria bacterium; assembly: GCA_024230095.1. Classification (GTDB taxonomy): domain Bacteria; phylum Pseudomonadota; class Gammaproteobacteria; order Pseudomonadales; family Balneatricaceae; genus Njordibacter. Next base: position 11,427 of record JAAERS010000303.1, read on the forward strand.
TAGCTTCCCTAGAAGGAAAACTACCCACCACGGCAGAATACATGGCCTACGCGAACAAACTGGATACCATGGCCAGCGATGTTTATCGTTACCTTAACTTTGATCAGTTGCCAAGTTATGTATCGGCTGCTGAAAATATTATTCCAGCTGTCGAGCTCGGTTAATCATAAAATCCAAAAACAAAGAGCTGCCTAGGCAGCTCTTTTTTTATGCTTCAAATTCTAGTCCTTAAACCAAATTATCAGTTATTTTGAACTAGCTGTAACCTAGCTTCACCAATCATTTACACGGCCGCAAGCCCACGCTGGAGGTCGTGAATAATATCCTCAACGGCTTCAAGGCCAACCGAAAGACGTAGCAAATTGTCGCCAATGCCCGCCATTGCCCGAGCTTCTTCTGTCATCTTGCCATGGGTAGTGGTGGCCGGATGAGTTATGGTTGATTTTGCATCGCCAAAATTGCCAGTGATTGACAATAGTTGCGTGTTGTCTACCAATCGCCAAGCAGCGTCACGCCCTCCGACGACATCAAAACTAAGCACGCCACCAAATAGACTCTGTTGCTGTTTCGCCAGCTTATGTTGTGGATGGCTGGTTAATCCTGAATAGTACACACGCTCTACCAAGGACTGCTCTTCTAACCATTGAGCAACCCTCAAGGCCCCTTGGCAATGTGCCTGCATA
>JAAERS010000304.1 GCA_024230095.1 Gammaproteobacteria bacterium
CAGGGGCATACGCAAGAAATAGGGGGTCCCCATGCCGAAGTGATGGCAATTCGTGCTGCTGGCGTGCATGCCCAAGGGGCAACGGCCTATGTCACTTTGGAGCCTTGTAGCCACATTGGTCGCACACCGCCTTGCAGCCAAGGCCTGATTGATGCGGGCATCACACAAGTAGTGTACGGCTGTCAGGACCCTAATCCACAGGTAGCCGGGCAAGGCATACAGCAATTACTGGCCGCAGGCGTTGAGGTTGTTGGTCCCGTATTGCAGGAGCAGTGTCAAGCTGTCAATGCGGGGTTCATGCATTATATGAGCACCAATCGACCTTACGTGTTTAGCAAATTGGCCTGTAGTTTGGATGGTCGCACAGCCATGGCTTCCGGTCAGAGCCAGTGGATTACTGGCCCAGAGGCGAGAGCCCGTGTGCACCTGATGCGGGCGCAAAGTTGTGCTTTGGTGACGGGAATTGGTTCGATATTGGCGGACGACCCAAGTATGACTTGCCGAGCCCCAGAATTAGTAACCTCTGGCGTGCCAGAAGCGCTTATCGGGCGCGTTAAGCAGCCCCTTCGAGTGGTTATTGATAGCCGATTGAATAGTCCGCAAAATGCCAAAATATTTCAGCAAGATGGTCCAGTATTATTGTTAACTTGTGTGCAAGATAAACAATTACATGCACCTTTTGTTGCCCTAGGGGCAGAGGTGATCGTCGTGCCAGACCAGCAGGGTAAAGCGGACTTGGCCGCTGTTATTGACTGTTTGGCGCAACGTGGCTGTCAACAAATCATGCTAGAAGCAGGGGCTGGGCTAAATGCCAGCTTTTTGCAAGCTGGTTTATTACAGCGGCTAGAGGTGTTTATGGCACCAAAAATACTAGGGGCAAGCGGGCGGCCGCTTTTGCAACATAATATTGAGCGGCTTGAAGATGCTTGGCAACTGGCCTTTTCACAAGTGGAGTCAATTGGTGATGACTTATTGTTGAGTTTACGTTTGAGCTAGACTAAACCGCACGATGTCGCTTAATGTAAGGCTTTGCGCTACCTATATGGGCCTTTTTCTGGCACAATATGCACCCTAAAATATTCCAGTTGTTGTTTAATGACGTGAAATCGTCCTAATGGGCTGGTCTGAGTTTTAAACAGAGGCACACCAATGAATACTACCCTCGAAATAATTGAAGACTTGCGTCAGGGTAAAATGATTATCCTGATGGATGATGAAGACCGCGAAAACGAAGGCGATCTGGTCATGGTATCCGAGCAGGTACAACCCAAAGATATCAATTTCATGGCCAAAAATGCGCGTGGCTTGATCTGTTTGACTCTCACCCGTGAGCATTGTGAAAGATTGGATTTGTCCTTGATGTCCAAAAACAATGGTACCGTATACGACACCAATTTCACGGTCTCTATCGAGGCGGCACAAGGTGTTACTACAGGTATATCAGCCGCTGACCGTGCCCACACTGTGCGCACCGCAGTGGGTGCTAATGTGCAAGCCAAAGATATCGTGCAGCCGGGGCATGTTTTTCCGTTGATGGCGCGCGAAGGCGGCGTCATGACGCGTGCTGGCCACACGGAAGCGGGTTGCGATTTAGCTCGTCTGGCGGGCTTTACTCCGTCGGCTACCATTGTTGAAATTATGAATGACGATGGCACCATGGCACGGCGAGATGACCTGATGAAGTTTGCAGAAGAGCATAACTTGAAGATAGGCACCATTGCCGACTTGATTCAGTTCCGTAGTCGTAACGAACGTACTATTGAAAAGGTCGAAGAGCAAACTATCATCGTTGATGATACTGAGTTTGATCTGCATATTTACCGTGATACGATAGTGGGTAATACTCATTTGGCTGTAACTTTAGGGAAGATCGAACCAGGGGAGTCCACATTGGTACGAGTGCACATGCCAGATATGCTGCGCGATATTATTGGTGCAAGGAATGGCCGCCCCAAGTGGTCAGCACAGTCAGTGCTCCAGCGAATTGCTGCAGAAGGCAGTGGCGTGATGGTATTGTTAGGTCGCAGTGAAACGCGTGTAGCCCCGAGCATCGAAGACTTCTTTCGCCCCGATGATATTTCCCGCCCGCTGAATACCACAGCTTCTGGTGCGTATTTGAACGTTGGCACTGGATCACAGATTTTGCGGGAGCTGGGTGTTCATAAGATGCGTCTAATGAGC
>JAAERS010000305.1 GCA_024230095.1 Gammaproteobacteria bacterium
GAAGATTCGGCATTGCCTATCGGGCATAACCAAACCTTGTCTCGTCCTTATACTGTGGCGCGCATGAGTGAGTTACTATTGCGCTCCTGCAAGGCACAAAAGGTACTTGAGGTGGGCACAGGTTCCGGTTACCAAACCAGCATACTGGCGCAATTGGTGCCCCGTTTGTTTACCATTGAACGTATAGAACCTTTGCTCAACCGGGCTCGTCAACGCTTGCAAGATATGGGCATTAACAATGTGGTGTACCGTCATGGTGACGGCTATGCCGGTTGGTTAGACAGAGAGCCTTTTGACGGTATCCTAGTGACAGCGGCGCCAGCCGAAGTGCCCAAGGCGTTGCAGTGGCAGTTGGCCGAAGGTGGCTGTATGATTATTCCCGTTGGCACGGGTGAGCAGCATTTATTGAAGATTACGCGCTCTGGCAATTACTTTGCTAAAGAAAAAGTGGAGTCGGCCAACTTTGTGCCCCTCGTGAATGGCACTATTGGGTGATTTCGATTACCGTGATATTAGTTTCTATTAGGAAATAAACACAGCACATGAGCAGCTCGTTAGATAAGCGTTCTTTTGGTTTTTTGGTTACTGGATTTTTGATGGGTGCCGCTGATTTGGTGCCCGGTATTTCTGGCGGCACGGTAGCCCTGCTAGGCGGTATTTATGGGCGCTTGTTGGCGGCGATTAGTGCCATTAACCTATCAGCTTTACGAATGCTCATCAAAGGTCAGTGGGCCAGTGTTTGGCGGCAGATTGATGGTGCTTTTTTGAGCACGCTTTTGGCCGGTATGGTTTGCGCTTTCTTGGTTGTGGCTAATGTCATACATTACTTGCTCAATAATCAGCCTATTATGATGTGGAGCCTATTTCTGGGGTTAATATTGTCAGCTGGGGTGATGTTGCTTAGGCAATTACAGCAGCAGGGTGCTTTGGTTGTTGGCTTTGTTGCTTTAGGTTTTTTGGTGAGTGCCTTGCTGTCCCAACTACCTGTGCAAAATGCATGGGATGTGGTTTCGGGCTGGGGTTATTTGGCTTTATTAGGGGCCGGTGCGTTAGCCGTAAGTGCGATGATTCTGCCGGGCATTTCAGGTAGTTTTATCCTCTTACTGTTGGGCGTTTATCCCTTTATGATAGCCAGTTTGGCAGGCTTAGATATGCCCGTACTTGGTACATTTTTCTTGGGCTGCGTCGTTGGCTTGTTGACCATGAGCCGACTCATTAGTTGGCTTCTTAAGCATTACGTGGGGGCTACTATGAGCGCTCTTACGGGATTGATGCTCGGTTCGGCGTTAAAGCTTTGGCCGTGGAAGTATAGCTTGACCTATCGCTTAAATTCGGCTGGAGAACAGGTGCCTTTGTTGCAAGAAAATTTGTGGCCTTGGGAATACACATCGTTAACAGGTATCGACCACGAACTACCAATTGCTTTGATTGCTATGCTGGTGGCATCTGTTTTGGTGGTTCGCTTTGGTAACATCAAACTACAGGAATTGGGGCGCTAGTATGATCAGGCTTATGTCACATGGGCGCGGGCTGGCTGGGGCATTATTGCTGCTCTTGTTGTCGGCTTGTGGTGGCAAAGGTTATATTCCTGTGCAAGACTTGGCGATTAGTGCTGACAAAAGTGGTGGTTCTATTGTATTACACTACAAGCCAAAAACGCCGAATGTATACACGGTGAAAGGCGGGGACACATTGTTTGCCATTGCTTGGCGCTATGGCTGGGATTACAAAGCGTTGGCTAAACTAAATAACATACCGGCACCCTACATTATCTATGTAGGACAAAAAATTGCCTTCAATGCAACTGGTACAGTACCCAAAAAGCCCGCTAAGACTGTAGCAAAGACCGTCTCAAATAAAGCGACTACGACAACAAACAGTGCCAATACAACCTCGGCTAAGCCGACGGTATCATCTGCTAAACAGGTCAATAAGCCGGTAAAGCCTTATCAGGGTTCTAGTAGTCTGCGCTGGCAATGGCCTTTGCAAGGAGGTATTGTGCAAAAGTTCGTTAGCCAGTCGGAAACCAATAAAGGCGTTGATATTGCTGCCAAACCAGGTTCACAGGTGCGAGCGGCAGCAGAAGGGCAGATTGTATATGCTGGAAATGGCATTCAAGGCTATGGCAACCTACTTATCATAAAACACAATGATACCTACCTCAGTGCCTATGCTTATAATAGCCTATTGCTCGTTGCAGAGGGTGATATAGTGAAGTTGGGTCAATTGATTGCGCAATCTGGCAAAGGCCCGCAACTTGATGGGCGCTTGCATTTCGAGATTCGCAAAGATGGTCGTCCGGTAAATCCCCAATCCTATTTACCGTAGGCAAATTCAACAATCAATTCTAATTATCATATTTAACAAATAAATTAAAAAATATTGTAAAAACGGTGGATATATTTTTACTCTGTGTTTATTATTAATTTTATAATAATAAAAATGATATTAATGGTTAATATGATATCTGCATTTTGAATGGTTTTGTTATTTAAAGAGGCTTAACAGGTAGTGCTAAAGCACTAATCTAGAAGCGTATGAGATAGAGGTGCAGGGAGTAGATCAGGAGCATGGATATGGATATGCCGGAGCAAAATGCTGACTTGAATAAAAATGTTGGACTGGACTTTGAAGCTAGTCATTTAGATGAATTTGAATCTTATAAGGCTAGTGGTCGAGGCCACGTACAATACAATTATACCAATGACACGACACAACTGTATTTGAATGAAATTGGGTTGCGTGATTTGCTGACGGCAGATCAGGAAAGGCATTATGCCCGCCTAGTGCAAAAAGCAGATA
>JAAERS010000306.1 GCA_024230095.1 Gammaproteobacteria bacterium
ACCAAGCTCTCCTTTGGACGGCTTCAGGTTGGAAGCCAGGTGATGTAAGTGTTGGTCCTGGCCCCGGTCCAGGCGGCGAAACACCCGTCCCACAGAAGGTTGCAATCCTCGCTGATCTGAAGCCGAGTGGAACTGGCGGTGGTTCTTCTGTTGTTGGCTGGCAAGACAGGACACTAAATACAAAACTCAGTGATAACTACAACTTAGTCACCCTTACAAACGATAAGGAGTTCACACTTACTGCTGGTACTTATCTGATTGAATGGAGTGCTCCTTCTGTCGGCTCAGGTCCAGTCCAAACCAGGCTAACTAATGTTACATCAGGAGCAACGGAGACACTAGGTTCTTCTGTATACAGTGGATCCGCAAACACCGATCTTGAATCAGTTTCCGCTGGTTCATGGCGGGTGAATATTAACACTAATACAACTTATAAAATCGAACATCGCATTACTTATGCCAGTGGTTCGATTAATGCACTGGGCACTAATGGCAACACTGGCCTAGACAACATCTACACCCAAGTCACCATCACCGACCTATCAATTGTTGGTGGAACGGGTACAGCAGCTAACACGAATATCTTCGGAACGGCTAAGGCTTGGGGAAGTGTTGCAGCTGATGGAGCCATTGATGGCACTGGATTTAATGTTGCTTCTATAACTAAGACTGACACAGGTACATATGAAGTAGTGTTTACCACTCCAATGCCTAACGCTGATTATGCCGTTAGTGGAAGCGTTAACGGAAATATTATTAGTGGCACCCCTTTAGTCTTTAAGTACGGTGAAGTCACAGCAACTGGTTTTACTGTTGCCACATGTTACACACAAATTACATCCGATGTTGCAGCTCACCTAAAAGCAGATTTGGCATTCTCTTTTGCCGTCCACAACAACGAGCCAGCAGAGATTTCCCTCTCAACCTTCGGGGACGTGATTAATTACAGCGGTGCTGCGGCTTGGGGTGACGTTGCTGCTGATGGGACGCTTAACAGTGGACTTAATGTTGCTTCAGTAACTAGGACTGGAACAGGCATGTATAACGTGGTGTTTACTACGCCGATGCCTACTGCTAATTATGCGATCGTGGGATCGGTGAATGGTAGTAATTCATCGGTTTTCTTTGTAGCTAACAATACTAAAACAGTCACTGGTTTCACATATGGCATGGTTCAATCTACAAATGGTTCCCAAGCTGTTGACGGGAAGGCTGCATTCACCGTCGACGCCTTAAACGCCCTCCCACCAAAAGGTGGCACCGGCACAGATGCTTGGGGTAATTGTGCAGCTGATGGAACGATTAACGCTAGCTTTAACGTTGCTTCTGTAACTAGAGCTGGAACAGGTTTGTATGACGTAGCATTTACGACGCCTATGCCTACAAGCTCCTATGCAGTGCAATTGACGGCGGAACAGGCACCGGGATTGGCTTTAAACGGTATTGTAGGTGCCAAAACAACTAATGGATTTAGGGCGACGATTTACAAGTCCGCAGACGGAACAGTCACTAATGGCGCTTTTGATTTCACCGTCAACGCCACAAATGCCACATTACCGGCAACCGTAACCCAAGAACAAATCGAGTCTGCTATCAATAACCCTGGCGCTAGTGCTTGGGGCAACTTTAATGGTAGTTCAGGAGTCACAGAACCTATTAGGACTTCGCTAAATGTTGCTAGCGTTACCAGAACAGGGACGGGAAAGTATGATGTTGTGTTTGCAACACCTATGCCTTCTGAGGCGTACTCAGTTCAAGTTACTAGCACTCAGCTTCACAATGTAGTACCTAATGCCTCTGTAACTGCAACCGGCTTTTCGATAGAAACCAGGACAGGTGATGCTGCCAATAATTTAGCGGATAGTTCTAGAGTATCCTTCACCGTCTTTGCCACCAACGCGCTCCCTCCTCGTGGTGGCACAGGTACAGATTGCTGGGGTAGTTACAACAAAGATACTGCGGCCTTAGATTCTTCTTTCAACTGCACTCTTGTCAAAAATTCCACAGGTGATCTTAGTGTTACTTTTGTCACACCAATGCCAACCGCGAATTACAGTGTCACGGCTGCGGTAAGTAGCGCAAATAATGCACTTATAAGAATCAGAGATAAAACTGTTAATGGATTCAGGATTACAACTGGAAACGTCTCAGACACATTTAACAGCTTCGTTAATTGTAATTTAGATTTCCAAGTCAACGCCACAAATGCCCAGCTTCCAGATACATTTACCATCGAACAATTTAACGACCTAGTGGCACGAGTCACTGCATTGGAGAACGCTTAATTATGACAAAACTCGTCTACACCCAAGAGAACGGACTGCTTGCAATCGTGAGTGGTCATTTACCTGCCAGCGCCCCACGGGGTTCTGATGCGATCAC
>JAAERS010000307.1 GCA_024230095.1 Gammaproteobacteria bacterium
GACTCTGGGGGTACCTAGCTCACCAGGGGTACCCTCTAGCCTCGCAGAACACACTTTGACCCTGACTTATAATGATCTACAAGGCGTGCGCCAAACCTTTGCCGAAGCGGGCCAAGATATTGCCTGTATCATTGTTGAACCAGTGGCAGGCAACATGAACTGCATACCGCCAAAGCCAGGTTTCTTGCAAGGTCTGCGCGATATCTGTGATGAACATGGTGCCCTATTGATCATTGACGAAGTAATGACCGGTTTTCGTGTAGGCCCACAATGTGCCCAAGGCTACTATGGTGTCACGCCTGACTTAACCACACTTGGTAAAGTTATCGGTGGCGGTATGCCAGTGGCAGCTTTTGGTGGACGTTCTGAAGTAATGCACCACTTAGCGCCACTGGGCCCCGTATATCAAGCCGGCACCCTATCCGGTAATCCTGTCGCCATGAGCGCAGGCTTGGTGATGCTGGAGGAGATTAGTCAACCCGGTTTCTATGAGCAACTAACAAACTATACCGAGCGCCTGTTAAGTGGCCTGCGCCAGCACGCCGACGCGGCAGGAGTTGCCTTCACAACCAGTCAAGTGGGCGCCATGTTTGGTTTATTCTTTACTGACCAGCCGCAAGTCACCTGCTTTGCTGATGTGATGGCTTGTGATGCAGAAAAATTCGGGCGCTTCTTCCACCTCATGTTGGAACAAGGTGTCTATCTAGCACCATCTGCTTTCGAAGCCGGTTTTGTATCCAGTGCCCACGGAGAAGAAGAGTTGGCTAAAACGTTAGCCGCAGCTGAAACGGCTTTTGCCCAATTATAACTGGCCAGACTAATAGAGGATTTACACATGCTACAGGTACTCTACGGTCTGGCGTTCGCATGGTTAGCCTATGCGAGCTGGAACAGCCCTTTATCAGCCGGTAAAACTGCGGCGCTAGTCAGCGCTTTGGTTGCTTTACAAAATATTGCTTTAGCTCCCATCATTGCTCTATCTGACAATCAGGCTGGTATGCTCATGTTGAGTAACAGTGCCGATTACATTAGCCTGCCCCTTGGGGCGCTGGTAGTTTTACATTACAGCCTCAACTGGCAATGGCAACCGGCTATTTGGGGACGAGTATTTCTGGGCTTGGCCGCCACTTTCGAACTGGGCCGGCGCATGGGTTATAATCAAGACTATCTGCTTATTATTGTGGCCGTATGGGTGGGCGTATTACTCACCTCTGCCGCTTTGTTTGCACAACGCTGGCAACCAAGCCAGCGTGCCATCTTGGCTATTTGCGGAACTTATTTAGCCTGGATGCTATACAGCCAAGGCCCCTACGCCATGCCCTTGGTAATGCAAGCCGCACAAACCACCCTATTTGTTGCCCTATTAAGCATTTACAAACCCACACAAAACGCCAGCTAGAATTTCATTCGCCCCATATATAACAGGCTACTGTTGTGGCCTGTTTGGCTTACTGAAACTGACGTGCTTCCTCCAGTGCCTTGGCCTCACCTTGGGCATCGCCTTGATAACGCCGAGTGGCTGCAATTAGCCGCCAAAAATAGTATCCATAAGCTGGTTGATAAGCCACCAGAGTTAAGCCTTTACGTGCCATTTGTTCTGCCCTATCAGCTTGTCCCTGAGCCAAATACAAAGCGGCTAAGCGGGCATATACCTTGGCTTCCGTGGGTGATATACGTTGCGCTTGCTGCAGCTTCATGATGGCGATATCAGGATGCCCTTTTGCCTTAGCAGCATCGGCTTCAGTTAACAGCTGCTCCACCACCTTTTGGCTAGCTACTGGTAGCGTCCTAGCCGGCGTTGCCACCGGCGTTTTTGACTTAGGTAAAGGCGCCTGAGCGGGCTCTGTCAAATAGGCTGGCTCTTGTTCAACAGGCAGTGGGTGGGTTACATCTTGAGCGACAGTATTAGGGGCCAATTCCACCACCACAGCCGGTTCGGATGGGGGCGATTTATCCACCATCACCTTCGCGGGCTCTGACTTCACAGGCTGAGGATGCTTGCTATGACTTTGGTCCTCCACCACCAACGGCCCTCCAGGTGCGCTTGCACAGGCTGTCATTATGGTACTCAAAACGACCAGATACAGCCTGTGCCTAAATACCAATGCTAATCTCAAAGCCAACACGCTAGGTGTCGAAAATAAAGCAAAGTAAGCATAGGGATCTTTCACAATTTATTCCTTTTCAAGACTATAAATCAATCAGTGTCTAATTATCACAACGCGACTGGGCGGGTGGACGTAAATCACCAAAAGGTAATACCAAGCCTGAGCAGTTGGCATCCACAATAGCGCCTGATAATGGATTGGTACGAAAGTATTCAACCCCAACTGGCGGGCTCTGCTGATCCTTTTGATAAGGCAAATTAGCCAATAATCGCGCCCATACCTGCAACGCACCACTGGCTCCTGTTAGTGGTGTTGGTGAGGCATCATCATTGCCCATCCATACGGTGGCCACATGACGGCCACTAAAGCCAGAAAACCAACTATCACGTTGATCATTAGTAGTGCCGGTCTTACCAGCCACTTCCTGATGTTCAGGTACATAGCGATAGGCCCCCCGTCCCGTACCATGACGGCCAACTAGTGCCATTTCCTGTTGCAGAATATACGAAGCTTCTGGATCAGCGGCTTGACGCACCTGATAGGGGTAATGTACCAATAGCTCACCATTGGCTTGGGTCACGTCTCGGACGATGCTCAAAGGGCTATAAAAACCATTGCTGGCTATACTTTGGTACACCTGATTAACTTTCAGGGGTGACATTTCCAAAGCCCCTAACAAGCGACTAGGGTAAGCCTGCCATTGTTGGTTGGCTCCCAGTTTAGATAAC
>JAAERS010000308.1 GCA_024230095.1 Gammaproteobacteria bacterium
AAGAAAACAATCCGCCTGGGCGGAACTATCGATGAAATTCGGTTTTTATACTCAGGAAAAAACATTAAACTGGTTGTTGAACATCGAGGCCCAGAGGATGCCCCGATGCTGCTCTTACTACCAGCACTAAGCACTGTGTCTAGCAGGGGTGAATGGCGAAATTTTGTCGAATCTATTCAGGATGAATACCACGTCATTAGCTTTGATTGGCCTGGCTTTGGAGATAGTGATAGACCAATATTGAAATACAATATTGATATTCTAAGTAGATCACTGTCGGCCATTTTTGATTACCTAAAGCGATACAAGCAAGACAGGCTTACTATCATAGCGGCTGGTCACAGTGCTTGTGTTGTATTAAGTTTGGCTGATGACTATTCAGAGAAGTGGGAACAACTCATTCTTGTTGCACCAACATGGAGAGGCCCATTACCCAGCATGAGCAGTTGGCATCCAAAATACTTTGGCTGGCTACGTTGGATTGTCTCATGTCCAATAATTGGCCCAATACTCTATTACATCAATACAAGCCGAGCAATCTTGAAATATATGTTGCGAAGACATGTTTGGTGCAATATTGAATTATTGACGCCAACAGAAATTCTTGAACAACAAAAGTTAAGCCGACAACCAGGGGCGAGATTTGCGAGCGTTTCATTTGTTAGTGGTGGCTTTGATCCGTCAGGGGAGCGATCGTGGTGGCTGAAGCAAATAAGACATCTCAGATGCAGATTGCAGG
>JAAERS010000309.1 GCA_024230095.1 Gammaproteobacteria bacterium
CCCTAACCGCCCTATGTCACACACAAAAAGTTCTTTTGCCCCGCAGTTGCTAGCCTGGTTCGACCAACACGGCCGCCACAATTTGCCTTGGCAAAATGACCGCAACGCCTACCGCGTTTGGCTTTCTGAAATCATGCTACAACAAACTCAGGTAGCCACGGTGATCCCTTACTTCGAACGTTTCACCGCCCGCTTTCCCGCCTTAGCTGACTTATCGGCTGCACATGTTGATGACGTGCTGGCACTGTGGACCGGACTAGGCTATTACACCCGTGCCCGCAACCTGCATAAGTGCGCCCAAGTTGTCACAGCGGAGCATCAGGGCGTATTGCCCAACGACGCTGAGCTATTGGCTTTGCTTCCTGGTATCGGGCGCTCAACTGCCGCCGCCATTGTTAGCCAGGCATATAATCAGCCCGCTGCAATACTAGACGGCAATGTAAAGAGAGTACTAGCCCGATTGTATGGCATAGAAGGCTGGCCGGGGCAGAAAGCCATCGAAAACCAGCTCTGGCAACTGGCTGAGGCGCTCACACCAAAACAACGCAATGCCGACTACAGTCAGGCTATTATGGACTTAGGTGCCACCATTTGTCGGCGCAGCAACCCCTTGTGCGTCGCCTGCCCCATGCAAACCCAATGCCAAGCACTGGCGCAAAACAAGGTGGCTGATCTTCCCACTCGCAAACCGAAAAAATCTATTCCCGAAAAGCAAACCTGGGCTTTATTAGTTGCCAATCAGCACCTACAAATACAGATGCAACAACGTCCCCACAAAGGTATCTGGGGAGGCTTGTGGAGCCTACCAGAGTTCAACGACCATAAGGCCTTACAACAACACCTAGCCCTGCAAGGCATCAATCAGACTGCAACACCACTACCCCAAATAAAGCACGCCTTTAGTCACTACAAGCTGACCATTCACCCATACTTAGTAGTACTGCCGCACAACCATCAGCACATTCAAGAAACCGACCATTCAAAGTGGTATGCCGCCAAACAAATAGATACAATAGGCCTACCCAGCCCAATCAAAAGCATACTA
>JAAERS010000311.1 GCA_024230095.1 Gammaproteobacteria bacterium
ATCATCGCCCAGCAAATAACGCAGTTCCTGCATTAAATCATCATCCACCGTGAGCCGCCAAGGCGACGCACAACGCACCACACCGCGCCCTAGATGATTGCCGACATGCAATTCCAATCGCGTAGCCGGTGCGTCACCCGAGACCCGCCTAGGTGTCAACAAATCGAGTAATTTTTGCAGCTCATTGTCTTGCGCGTGTTGCTCTTGCACCTGCAATTGCAAACCTTGGGAGAAGACCGTGCGCGCCTGGGGCATGGTCAGCACCTCTTTAGCACTTACCTTTAAGCCTCCCGAATAGTCATCTTCACTCACTTCGCCTTTAACGATCAACAAGCGATCATTTTGAATGATATCTCGATATTTTTCGAAACTGTCACCAAACAATGCCACTTCAATGCGTGCCCGGCGATCGTCGAGTGTTAAAAAGGCAATGGTTTTACCACGCTTGGTCTTCATGGTGCGGCTCGCCACCACCATACCTGCCAACCACTGGTCCTCTCGTTTTGCAAAAACGTTATCCAATCGGGTGCGCATAAACTGGGATAATTCGCCTTCATAATCATCGATGGGATGACCTGTCACATACAACCCTAGGGTATCCTTTTCACCTTTTAAGCGTTGCTTTAAGTTCAGTGGCCGGGCACCCTGATAGCGCTCATACACATCCACCGTGGCATCTGCTTCCACCACGGGACCTGCCAGACCACCAAACAAATCCATCATGCCCGCATCCGCATTGCGCTCACTTTGATCAGCGGCTTGAACTGCATTTGGGGTAGCAGCATACAATACTGCACGTTCTTTGCTGGCGATCAGATTATCTAAAGCACCACTGGCTATCAGTGCCTCGAGTACGCGTTTATTAATTTTTTTGCTACCCACACGCTGACAAAAATCAAACAAGTCTTTGAATGGCCCACCTTCTTCACGGGCAGCAATAATGGCGGACACGGGCCCCTCACCCACGCCCTTCACGGCGCCTAGGCCGTACACCACCTCATCTTTTTCATTCACGGTAAACTTGTAGTGACTGAAATTCACATCGGGTAAATTAAGAGGTAGCTCCATGCGACGACACTCTTCTACCAATATCACGACCTTTTCAATATTTTGCATATCTGCTGATAGCACGGCCGCCATAAATTCCGCTGGGTAGTGGTATTTCAACCAAGCTGTTTGGTAGGACACCAAAGCATAGGCAGCAGAGTGGGATTTATTGAAACCATAACCCGCAAACTTCTCCACTAGGTCAAAGATATTACCGGACAGATCTTTATCAATACCCTCATTGACGCAACCATCTAGGAATATAGCTCGTTGTTTGGCCATTTCCTCAGGTTTCTTTTTACCCATGGCGCGGCGCAACATGTCAGCACCACCCAGAGTGTAACCGGCCATCACCTGCGCAATCTGCATAACCTGCTCTTGATACAGTATGATGCCATAGGTCGGCTCTAGTACGGGTTGCAAAGAGTCCAACTGATAATCTTCATGGGGCCAAGCCAGCCTGGCACGCCCGTGTTTACGGTTAATAAAGTCATCCACCATGCCCGATTGCAAGGGCCCTGGACGAAACAACGCCACCAGGGCGATGATGTCTTCAAAGGTACTCGGCAATAGGCGTTTGATGAGGTCTTTCATGCCACGTGATTCTAACTGGAACACACCCGTGGTTTCGGCCCGCTGCAGCAAACCATATACGGCCCCATCCTCAAGTGGAATATCTTCGATTACCAACTCTGCCAAACCCTTATTTTGGCGGCGCTCGTTAATCATGTCCATGGCCCAGTCAACAATGGTCAAGGTCCGTAAGCCAAGGAAGTCAAACTTCACCAAACCGGCCTCTTCCACATCCCCTTTGTCGTACTGCGTAACGAGGCCAGCGCCATCTTCATCACAATACAAGGGGGAAAAATCCGTCAACTTAGTGGGCGCGATAACCACACCACCGGCGTGCTTACCAACATTGCGAGTCAGGCCTTCCAACTGAAAGGCCATTTCCATGATTTCCTGGACTTCTTCGTCATCGTCAATGAAGTTACGCAAGGCTTCTTCTTGCTCTACCGCTTTGGACAGGGTCATGCCCACTTCAAAGGGAATTAGCTTGGATAGCTTATCGGCTAAACCAAAAGACTTTCCCTGCACTCGCGCCACATCCCGCACCACAGCCTTGGCGGCCATGGTGCCAAAAGTAATAATTTGTGATACTGCATCTTTACCATAGGTCTGGGCAACATACTCAATCACCCGATCACGATTATCCATGCAAAAGTCGATGTCAAAATCAGGCATGGACACACGCTCCGGATTCAAGAAGCGTTCAAATAGCAAGTCATAGCGCAGCGGATCCAAGTCGGTAATTTCCAGCACATAGGCGACCAGTGATCCAGCACCAGAACCACGCCCAGGTCCAACTGGAATATCGTTGTCCTTTGCCCAGCGGATAAAATCCATAACAATCAAAAAATAGCCAGGGAATCCCATCTGAATAATAATATCCAACTCAAACGCCAAGCGATCCAAAAATACCTGTCGCTGTTGATCGTATTCTGGATCATTGCTATCCAAAATGGTTTTCAAACGCGCTTCCAAACCATCATGGGACAGTTTGCGGAAAAACTCATCCATGGTCAGCCCTTCGGGCACTGGGAAATTAGGCAGATAACAACGCCCCAGCTCAATGTCCAGATTGCAACGCTTGGCAATTTCAGTGGTATTGCTCAAGGCACTGGGGATATCAGCAAACAAGGCCTGCATTTCTTCTACGCTGCGCAGATACTGCTGTGACGAGTATTCCTTAGGCCGTCGTGGGTCATCAAGGGTCATGCTCTGGTTAATACAAACGCGGGTTTCGTGAGCCTCAAACTCGTCGGCACTCAAAAATACCACATCATTAGTCGCCACCACCGGCACCTGCATGGCCTTGGCAAGTTCAACCGTCAAGCCCACACAACGTTCATCTTCCGGGCGCCCCGTGCGCTGCAGCTCTAGATAAAATCGATCGCCAAATAAATCTACCCACTCTTGCAATAGGGGTTTTGCCTGTTGCAAACCACGCACCAATAACATGCGCCCCACTTCACCCTGATTGGCACCAGACAAAGCAATCAAACCGGCTTCTCGCTGCTGCAGCCAAGCACGCTGAATAATCGCCTTACCACCACTTTGGCCCTGCTGAAAACCCAAGGACACTAATTCCGTTAAGTTCAGATAACCTTGGGCATTCATGGCCAACAGGGTCATGCGCGAAATAGGCAAATCGGTCCCTGGTAGTGGCGCCAAATAAATATCACAGCCACAAATTGGCTTAATGCCTGCGCCCTGAGCCGCCTTGTAAAACTTGATCATGCCACACATATTAGACTGATCAGTTAAAGCAATGGCTGGCATTTGCTCGGCCTGCAAGGCTTTCATTAAGGGTTTGATACGTATTAGGCTATCACTAAGAGAAAACTCAGAGTGCATGCGCAAATGTACGAAATCAACTGTGCTCATTGGTCTACTTCCAAGATGGCCGCTACGGGACCAAAGCTGCGTCGGTGTTGCTCACTCACGCCATGCTCCTTAAGGGCTAATAAATGTTGTTTGGTTGGGTAACCTTTGTGCTGATCTAAACCATAATAGGGGTAACGTTGATGCCACTGTTTCATCTCTCGGTCGCGCGTCACCTTGGCAATAATGGAGGCGGCACCAATACATATTTCTTTGGCATCACCTTTCACAATCGCTTGCGCTGGGCAATTTAGACTAGGACAACGATTACCATCTATCAACGCCATTTCAGGCGGTACTGACAAACCTTCCACTGCCCGTTGCATTGCCAACATACTGGCATGCAGTATATTAAGCTGGTCAATCTCTTGCACGCTCGCACGACCTACAGCTACCGCGGTAGCCTGCTGCCAAATCTCATCAAATAACCGGTCACGGGTTTTTTCTGACAACTTTTTAGAGTCCCCTAAGCCAGGGATAGGGCGCTGCGGATCCAATATCACCGCGGCGGCCACAACATCACCAAACAGCGGTCCACGGCCCGCTTCATCCACGCCACAGACAATATGTGGTTGCCATAAAGGCAAATCCAAACCTAGCTGATCAGACATATTCCAAATCCCTGCCTGTTTGCTGCTTTATCACCTGACAAACTACTCTAGCTGCCTGCTCATCGGCACGCAAAGCCAGCATATCATGCATATTGAGAAAAACTTGAGTTTGTTGCTCACGCACCGAGTCATCAAACAACAATTTTTGCACTTTTTCGACTAATA
>JAAERS010000312.1 GCA_024230095.1 Gammaproteobacteria bacterium
ACATGCGTTCACCACCCATCTTGCCTGATTTACTTCCCCACTCACCATGGCTGTGACGCTTACCGTGCTGACAGGTAGCGCCTTCACTTTGACCACCGCGCTTGGCAGAGTTTTTGTCATGGGCCACAGCCTGTACTGAAAAACCCGCAACTAAAGCCGCAACGGGAAATACAACCAAAGCACTCTTAACCAATTTGTTCATTGCTCATCTCCTGATTCATCCAATCACACTAGCTCATCACCTTTTGTTATGGCTTAACTAGATGAAATCAGTATAAACATTACCATGTAAAGCTGGGTCTATGCTCAGTAAATGAATGTAAAGCTGGGTCTATACTTCGTAAATGAATGTAGAGATAAAAGTTGGCACTCACTATGGGACATGGCAAGACATGGCCAGAGCCAATACCTAGGATACTATAGCACCTTGACTTGCAATTAAGAGACTTCGGCCAGGTTGCCCTTTGACTGCAACCAACTCTTTCGATCAGCTGAACGTTTTTTGGCTAGCAACATATCCAGCACCTCATGAGTACCATCACCAGCATCCAAACTAAGTTGCACCAAGCGTCGTGAGTCGGGCACCATGGTGGTTTCTCGTAACTGTGATGGGTTCATCTCACCCAAACCTTTAAAGCGCTGCACATTGACCTTGCCACGTTTTTTCTCAGCTTCAATATGTTCAATAACACTTTGTTTTTCGCTCTCATCAAGGGCATAAAAAACTTCCTTACCCACATCAATGCGATACAGAGGTGGCATAGCAACATACACATGGCCTGCGGCCACCAAAGGTTTAAAATGGCGCACAAACAACGCACACAACAAGGTGGCGATGTGCAATCCATCCGAGTCAGCATCGGCAAGTATACAAATTTTGCCATAACGCAAACCGTCTAAATTATCGGTACCGGGGTCGACCCCAATAGCCACGGCAATATCATGCACTTCTTGTGAAGCCAAAATCTGTCCAGAGTCGACTTCCCACGTGTTTAAAATTTTGCCACGCAAGGGCATAATGGCCTGAAATTCACGATCACGAGCTTGTTTCGCCGAACCGCCTGCCGAATCACCCTCCACTAAAAACAATTCACCACGCTCGGCTTCTGTGCCAGAGCAATCGGCCAGCTTACCCGGCAAAGCGGGGCCTTGGGTGACTTTTTTACGGGTGACTTTTTTACCAGCACGCAAGCGCTTTTGAGCATGATTGATAGCCAATTCGGCCAATAGTTCTCCATCAGCCGTATGCCTATTCAGCCATAGACTAAAGGCATCTTTCACTTCACCCGACACATAACTGACGATCTGACGAGATGACAAACGCTCTTTGGTTTGGCCAGAGAATTGAGGGTCTTGCATTTTCACGGATAAGACGAAACAACAACGATCCCAAATATCTTCCGGGCTTAGCTTGATGCCACGCGGCAACAAATTACGGATCTCACAAAATTCCCGCAGGGCTTCCAATAAACCGGTGCGCAAGCCGTTAACATGCGTACCGCCCTGCGTCGTTGGAATCAGGTTCACATAGCCTTCTTGCGACAGCTCACCCCCTTCAGGCAACCATTGAACCGCCCAGTCCACTGCTTCTATATCTGTCGAGCGACTGCCAACAAAAGGCACTTCAGGCAAACAGGCATAACCAACGTTGGTTGAGCTTAAATAGTCCTGTAAACCGGCTTCATAGAGCCATTCGTGAGTTTCCTTTTGAGCGCCCGAATGATCGGTAAAAGTGACTTTCAGACCACTACATAGTACCGCCTTGGCACGCAGCACGTGCTTGAGACGCACCACAGAAAATTTAGGGGAATCGAAGTATTGAGGATCCGGGTGAAAAGTGACTGTGGTACCAGTATTGCGCCT
>JAAERS010000313.1 GCA_024230095.1 Gammaproteobacteria bacterium
GCCATTAAACCACGCCATATGCATGAACTAGAGGCGTGGATAAAGGCACTGGAAACTGACTATGGTTACCAAAGCCTGACCCTTTGGCAGGCTAATGAACTGCAACAAGTAATGACCAGTACGCGCTATATCGGTGGCCTATACGATAGTAACTCGGGCCACATTCACCCACTAAACTATACCTTGGGGCTAGCCAAGGCGGCCATGTCAGCAGGCGTGCAGATATTTGAACATAGCCCCGTAACCAAGCGCCAAATAACTAACAAGCAACACGCTTGCCACACTCCCCAGGGACAAGTGCAGGCTAGGCACGTGGTATACGCCTGCAACGCTTACCTCGAGGACCTTGAACCCCTCATTGGCAACCGAATGATGCCCGTTGGCACCTATATTGGCGCCAGTGCTCCCCTAGGCAAAGAACAAGCCAGGCAACTCATAAGCAACAACATGGCCGTGGCTGATATGAATTATGCCTTGGATTATTTCCGCTTTAGCCATGATGACCGACTATTATTTGGTGGGCGAGTTAGCTACACCACCATGCCACCTCCCAATCTCAAGACAACCATGCAAAAACGCATGGTACAGGCCTTTCCGCAATTAAAGAACACACAAATAGACTATGCCTGGGGCGGCAACATTGCCATTACTATGAATAGAGGGCCCCATTTTGGCCACTTAGGTGAGGATATCTATTTTGCGCAAGGCTTCTCTGGGCATGGTATTGCGGCAACGAACCTAGCTGGCCGACTTATGGCCGAGGCGATAGCCGGGCAAGTCGGGCGCCTGGCCTTGTTTGACGACATCAAACACAGGTCGTTCCCGGGCGGCAACTGGTTCCGTGTACCGGCCCTTTTATTGGCCACAGCCTGGCATCGTTTGCGCGACCGTTTATAGCTCAATATCCAGCTTGCAATTAGGCCTTTGCTTCTTGCTCATTGTCTGGGTGCACCGCCGTTGGCCCTGTATTGGCACTAATAATTACTGCGGTAGTTTGGCCCAGATTACGGAAACGATGGGGCAATGTAGTCCGGAAAAAATAACCATCACCGACCTTTAATTGATAAATCTTGTAATCCACCGTGAGCTCAATCTCACCTTCAACCACTGTGCCGGCTTCCTCACCCTCATACTTGATCATTTCCTCGCCCGTATCAGCACCAGGGGGATAAGTTTCTTTGAGCATGGACAGACTACGGTCTGGAATATTGTGGCCGATGAGTTTGATCTCTACACCCTGAGCCTGCATATCTGCCTGCTCTTCGGCACGAAACACAACCTGATTGGTTTTTACCAGATCAATGGTAAAAAACTCCTCCACACTCATAGGAAACCCCTTCAGCACTTTTAGCAATGAACTAAAAGAAGGACTGACGGTGTTTTTCTCGATCATGGAAATCGTGCTATTAGTAACACCGGCTCGCTTGGCCAGTTCACGCTGTGAAATGCTATGGCGCTTACGAATGACCTTAAGGCGCTCACCTAAATCCACGAAAACCTCCCACCTAAGTACCAAACAGTTCGAAATATCAAACACAAATCATCAAAGAAGCTAAGTTTAGCAAACTATGTTTGATTTTTCACACACATTTTCCACTTATGCTGGAAAGCTAGCGGGAAGCTTCACACAGATCTTCACACCCTCCCCAGGTGCGGATTGTATATCCATGCTGCCACCCAAAGTTTTCACTCGTTCGGATATACCATTAAAGCCATGGCCTTTGCCTAAACTTTCCTTATCAAAGCCAATGCCATCATCGATGACACAAATACAAAGGCCCTCAGGCTCTTCGTGAGCTTGAACAGTGACTTTGGTTGCCTGCGCGTACTTCGCTGTATTATTGAGCAACTCCTGAATAATGCGATAGGTCGCCAAGGTAAACGTTTCATCCAAACCATCTACAGAGTCGTCAATATCGAGTTCAACATCGATATTCTGTTCTATGAACTTAAATTCACTTGCACACTGGGCGATAGCCATGGACAAGCCAAACATATCCAAAGCTTCGGGACGTAGGCGCTGGATAAGATGACGAATATTTTCGTACAGACTTTCGCTATGCTGAAAAATATCATCGGCACACCTGTGAACTACTTCGGTATCGTCATTTTGGGCAATGATATGGGCGCTAATTTTGATTGCAGTCAGCGTTTGTCCAAATTCATCATGTAGTTCTCTGGCTAAATGATGATACTGGTCTTCTTGAATACGAATAATCTGTTTCGCTAAGCGTCGATTTTCATCACTACTTTGCTGCAGCTCCGCCGTGCGCTTGGCGACCATATCTTCCAACTGGTCATGTTGCTGAGCCAAGCTAATTAGGGCCTGATCACGCTGCACTTCGCTGCGAAGCTTAGCCATGCTGGTTCGTAGATAAATAAAATAACCTAATAGCAGTACCAACACTATGACAATCAGTTGATTAAGCTGGCTGGCATAAAAACCAACGGATTGCTTTATTTCAACAGTGAAGGGCTGACCATACCTATCCAGTTTATACACCCTAGTGAGTTCACCCAACTGCAGCACAGGAGCGCGCGAGTCAATAGGTAGAATGCTTTCAGCGGCAAGCTTAAGGTTTTCACCGTGAGTCAAGCGAATGTGTGCGCCAGGAATAGCGGCATGAACAGCCTCTAACATAGGCTGGGTCAGAACTAGCACTGTTGCTACCAAGGTTCCAACAGCATCTGCACCAGAGGGGTTCTGTGTCGCTTTTACTGGCTTAAAAAGGAAGTAGCCCTTGCCCCCTTCCTGCAAATTATAGGGGCTGCTTGCTGACGTTTTCCCTGTCGTTAGCGCTTTAGATAAAGGCTCCCTAAACAGCTTAGTAGACATCATATCAAAGCCTAAAACGCTCTTTACATCATCTGGATTTGGGGCAATAAAAAAAATCGGGAACATGACCGGTGTTTCATTAAACATATTAAATGGCTTACTGGGCTTGCCAGTTTTATTGGACTTGGCAATATAACGGTACACTTTATAATCAGGAAAACCTTTTGATTGCATATGTTTAGCAAAATTTAATTGCTCATTGGGGTCTATACCCATTAATACCTCAAACATATAAATCTGGTCATAGGCTTTACGCATATAATCAGCATATCTCTGTACACTAGAGGTATCATTCAAGTTAGATGCTTGCAATAAATTGGCCAAGCCCGACAAGGCGGTATCATTGATAACAATCTGCTCTTTGATTCGACTTAACGCCGCACTGCTTTGTTGATTAAACTTCACCTCTTGTTCGTTAAGACTTAAGGTGGCAAATAAATAAGCGGACAGTAGCAAAATACATAACCAAACGAAAAATCGGGGCAGGTAGAAACCCACAGAACTGTGTTGTTTCGGTTGGGGTTGTGGGTTGCTCATAAGATCCATTCTCAATCACTATTCATGGTTAGTAGCTTAGTTTTGCTGTCGTTGCTCGATAAGGGCTTTTTTTGAAGCTACTATGCCAGTAATTTATTATTTTATTTAATACTATTTTCCTTGCGTAAAGTCTACCACGCTTGCCATAAGCTACCAAGAAGACAAAGTCTCAGCACTTACTTAAAGGGTTTGCTAAAGCGGTGCACCAGGTAGCGATACAAATAGTCTGCTGCCGGCGGATGACGACAATCACTATATCAAACTATAAATAACAACCAATAACGAGCAAGGTCGGCAATCATAGACCGATTAAGCGCCTAGCAGGGGCTGTGCCGATGAGGACAATTGTGCCCCGATATCAACTCGCTTGATGGTTCAGATAAGCCCTTAACCAACAGGCTCGGGGGCATCCATCAGACTAACATCGTCCATGTCATAGGGATAAGAACCAACGAACCTCAGGGTCTCATCCTGATAGATTTTGGTCTTTTTAGGCCGGTATTCATAATCAAATAGTAGTAATACCCAGGCGATCTGTGACTCACCCATCTTCTTGATTTTGTGCTCTACCAAACCAGCATAGCCACTGGCATAGGAGCAAGGGCCAAGGATATCAATAATTGAGCCAAGACCTTCTTCAACCCCATTAAGCTCCAGATTTTCCACC
The DNA here is from genome assembly GCA_024230095.1 of Gammaproteobacteria bacterium. GTDB lineage: Bacteria > Pseudomonadota > Gammaproteobacteria > Pseudomonadales > Balneatricaceae > Njordibacter. The sequence goes on from JAAERS010000313.1 coordinate 4,041, forward strand.
TCCACATCAGTCATATGAAAGTTTTGCATCCACAGTTCTTGGCCATGCTCGTTGGCCTGAAAATAGGCTTCCGGCACTTGCTGGTATGGCTGGGTAGAAAACCAAACCGATACCTTGCCCTCTTTGGTAAATTTATACTCAGTTGTCATACTATTTATTCCACCGTTACGCTCTTGGCGAGATTACGCGGTTGATCCACATCCGTGCCCTTGATCAAAGCCACGTGGTACGACAAAAGCTGTAAGGGTATAGTGTAAAGAATCGGTGCTAGTAGATCGTGTATTTCTGGCAAAGCAATAATATGAGTATTCTCATCAGCGGCCAGGGTGGCCCTAGAGTCAGCAAATACAAACAGCTCGCCGCCACGGGCCCGTACTTCCTGCATGTTGGCCTTTAGCTTGTCCAGTAGATCGTTATTAGGAGCCACTACCACTACCGGCATTTCAGCATCTACTAAGGCCAGTGGACCATGCTTAAGTTCACCAGCTGGATAGGCTTCCGCATGAATATAAGAAATCTCTTTCAGCTTTAGGGCACCTTCCAATGCGATAGGAAAGAGGGCACCGCGGCCCAAAAAGAGCGCATGGTGCTTGTCAGCGAAACACTTTGCCAGTTGCTCAATGCGATCTTCATACTGTAACACTTGGTTTAGCAACCCTGGCAAGCTTTGCATAGCTTGCATGACCTCTTGTATATCGCAGGTAGTGCGGGTTTTGGCTAGGGTCAGTGTTAGCTGCAGCAAGGCCACCAACTGGGTCGTAAACGCTTTGGTGGAGGCCACGCCAATTTCTGGACCAGCTTGGATGAGTAGGGCAAAATCAGACTCTCGCACGAGACTGCTTGAGGGCACATTACAGATAGTCATGGCCGCAACTAGCTTACTTTTGTCCACATGCCGCAACGCGGCTAAAGTATCAGCAGTCTCTCCAGACTGAGATAAAGTCACCAAAAGAGTGCCCTCTGGTACTACGGCATTACGGTAACGAAACTCACTGGCAACCTCAACCTGACAAGAAACACCTGCCACGGATTCGATCCAATAACGCGCCACGAGGCCCGCATAATAAGAGGTGCCGCAAGCGATAATAAGTACTTGGCAAGCTTGCTCCAATTTCGCCAAGGCCTCTTTGTCTAAGGGTATATGTACCTCACCATGCATATCACTGCGGTCACTAATGATGTGGTCAATGACCTTGGGTTGTTCATGAATTTCTTTGGCCATGTAGTGCTTATACTGGCCCTTATCACTGGACTGATCACCGTGCTCATAACGTTCTACATTACGTGCGGCCACTTCTCCATGCGTATCCCATACTTGAATACTGTCCTGCTCTAATTGCGCTATATCACCCTCTTCTAGAAATATAAAGCGATCGGTGACCTGCAAAAGAGCCAGTTGATCAGACGCAATATAATTCTCTGCTACACCAACACCAATAACGAGTGGGCTGCCTTTGCGAGCACATAATAAACTCGTTGGCTCATGACGATCGATTACGCCAAGGGCGTAGGCACCCTCACATTGCACAACCGCCGCTTGCACAGCATGGCGCAGATCCATGCCTTGGGCACGATGAGAATGAATGAGGTGGGCGATCACTTCCGAATCTGTGTCAGAAGCAAACCCATAGCCATTTTCAATCAAGGACTGCTTAATGGGTTCAAAGTTAGTAATAATGCCATTGTGAACCACGGCCACATCGTCTTGTGAAAGATGCGGGTGAGCGTTATTTTCATTGGGCACCCCATGGGTCGCCCAGCGAGTGTGGGCAATACCTAGACTACCGCTAATGGGGTGATCAGCAATAGCTTGCTCAAGCTGAGCCACCTTGCCAGCACGGCGCAAGCATTGCATAGTTTGTTGATCATAAACGGCTAAGCCAGCCGAGTCATAACCTCGGTACTCAAGACGATTAAGGCCTTCAATAAGAATACCAGCCACATTTCGCTGTGCAATAGCACCAACAATCCCACACATAAACTAATCCCTTATTACTTGTCGACTTTAACTGGCTTAGCCCAACCTGCCATATTGCGTTGTTTCGCACGTGCCACTGCCAAATTATCAGTTGGCACATCTTTGGTTACCGTAGAGCCGGCTCCCACTGTAGCACCGGCACCAATCACCACTGGCGCCACCAAGGAGGCATTGGAACCCACAAAAACACCGTCTTCAATACGTGTTTGAAACTTATTCACACCATCATAGTTGCAGGTAATGGTGCCGGCACCTATATTGACGCCGGCCCCCACCTGAGTATCGCCAAGATAAGTAAAATGGTTAGCCTTAGAGCCTGCACCTAAATAGGTTTTTTTGGTTTCCACGAAATTACCCACCTTGGCCTTATTGGCTAATTCCGAACCTGGACGCAAACGTGCAAAGGGCCCAATGTCACAGGCTTCACCAATCTTGGCTTGATCAATGACACTGTTGGCTTTGATCACCGTACCAGCACCAATGGTGGCGTCTTTAATACAGCAATTGGGACCGACAATAACATCATCAGCGATGGTCACCCGGCCCTCAAACACGCAGTTAACATCAATCGCCACGTCTTGCCCACAGGTCAGTTCTCCGCGAATATCAAGACGCGTGGGGTCAGCTATCTGCACACCTTGACGCATTAATTCTGTCGCCTGGTGTTGCTGAAACCAGCGCTCCAACTCGGCTAGTTGAATACGATCATTAACCCCTAGAGCTTGCTCTACATGCTCTGGCTGAACGACCTCGATGGTAACGCCATCGGCCACAGCGAATTCAACAATATCAGTAATATAGAGTTCACCTTGGGCATTATTGGTGTCAAGACGCGGCAGCCATTGCTGCAAACGTTTGGCAGGTAGGGCATACACGCCGGTATTGATTTCGCTAAGTAAACGCTGCTGCGGGCTGGCGTCCTTGTGCTCAACGATAGCCTCTACCTGGCCTTGGCCATTGCGTATGATCCGCCCGAAACCGCTTGGGTCGGCCAGAGTAGCGGTCAGCATCACCAGCTTGTCTTGCTGCGCCTGCGCCACCATGTCTGCCATAACTTGCGCCGGTATTAGCGGGCTATCGGCATACATTAATAGCAGTACAGAATCAGCATGTACATGAGCGTGGGCAATGCCAAATGCATGCCCTGTGCCCTTTTGCTCAGCTTGATAGTGACATTGAGCACCCAAGTGCGCTACGGCAGCGCCGACTTCATCTGCAGCGTGGCCAACCACTACATGCAAACCTTTTAGATCCAAGCTAGCCGTGGTTTCTGCCAGCCTCGTTAGCAGCGGTTTGCCAGCCAGCGTGTGCAGTACTTTGGGTAATTTGGAACGCATGCGCGTGCCTTGGCCTGCGGCCAGAATGATGGCTTCCACACCCATGTATATTTCCTTCGTGCCTAATGTTGAGGAGCTTATTAATTAGACGCCAATTATAAACTAAGTTCCACCATGATCGGCATTTGCTGACAATATAAAGAAAAATTCTTAGCTGTGCTTTTGGGCTCTCAGCGAGTTTGGGCGGGCTGTGTTTTGATTAATACTAAAAAGTAGGCACAAAAAAGGGCCCAGATAAAATCTGTGCCCTTTTTAAAGAGATGCGACGGCGTTTTATTTGCCGAGCTTCTGACGAATCTGACGAATAGTACGCAGTTGTGCCGTAGCTTCAGCCAGACGTGATGCGGCAACTGAGTATTCAAACTCAGCCGACTTGTCTGCCATTTGTTGCTCGGCTTCACGCTTGGCTTCTTCAGCCTTAGCTTCATCTAAATCGTGTGCACGTATAGCCGTGTCGGCCAATACGGTGATCTTGTGTGGCTGCACTTCCATGAAACCACCAGACACGTAGAACACATCTTCTTCGCCGGATTCCATACGCATGTGCACAGGACCAGGTTGAATCTCTGATAGTAGTGGTGAGTGACCAGGCGTAATGCCCAAATCACCCATGCTACCGGTCAAGGATACAAACTGAACTTCGCCGGAGAAGATTGCTTCTTCTGCACTTACGATATCGCAATGTACGCTTGTAGCCATGTTTTAGTCCTCTGATTAGTGAGTTAACTGAAAGTTAACAAGAGGCATTACATGCTCTTGGCTTTCTCGATCACTTCGTCGATACCACCAACCATGTAGAAAGCTTGTTCTGGTAGGTGATCATATTCACCTTCCAAGATAGCTTTAAACGCGCTGATAGTCTCCTTCAAAGATACGTACTTACCTGGCGAACCAGTAAATACTTCTGCTACGAAGAATGGCTGAGACAAGAAGCGCTGAATCTTACGAGCACGTGTTACCACCTGCTTGTCTTCTTCAGACAGTTCGTCCATACCCAAAATGGCGATGATATCCTTCAGCTCCTTAAAGCGCTGCAAGGTACCCTGTACGCCACGAGCGACATCGTAGTGCTCTTGACCAATCACAAGTGGATCCAACTGACGAGACGTAGAGTCTAGTGGATCAACCGCTGGGTAAATACCCAGTTCTGCAATTTGACGAGACAGTACAACTGTCGCATCCAAGTGAGAGAAGGTGGTCGCTGGAGATGGGTCAGTCAAGTCATCAGCAGGTACGTATACCGCCTGAATAGACGTGATGGAACCAGTCTTGGTAGAAGTAATACGTTCTTGCAACACGCCCATCTCAGATGCCAAAGTAGGCTGGTAACCTACCGCAGATGGCATACGGCCAAGCAGTGCAGATACTTCAGTACCCGCCAAAGTGTAACGATAGATGTTGTCAACAAACAACAATACGTCACGGCCTTCATCACGGAACTTCTCAGCCATAGTCAGGCCAGTCAGTGCTACGCGCAGACGGTTACCCGGTGGCTCGTTCATCTGACCGTATACTAGAGATACTTTATCCAGTACGTTGGATTCTTTCATCTCGTAATAAAAGTCGTTACCTTCACGTGTGCGCTCTCCAACACCAGCAAATACAGAGAAACCACTGTGTTCGATAGCGATGTTACGGATCAGCTCCATCATGTTGACGGTTTTGCCTACACCAGCACCACCGAACAAACCCACTTTACCACCTTTGGCGAAAGGACATACAAGGTCAATTACCTTGATGCCGGTTTCCAGTAGCTCGTTTGAAGCTGACTGTTCGTCATAGGAAGGGGCTTTGCGGTGGATAGGCATACGCTCTTCTTCACCGATTTCACCACACTGGTCGATTGGATTACCCAATACATCCATAATACGACCCAAAGTCGCCGTACCTACTGGTACGGAGATAGCCGCGCCAGTGTTGGACACATCCAAACCACGGCTCAGACCTTCGGTCTGGCCCATGGCAATGGTGCGCACCACGCCGTCGCCCAGCTGCTGTTGCACTTCTAGGGTAGTACCCTTGGTGTCAACGGTCAGAGCGTCGTATACTTTTGGCACATTGTCACGTGGGAATTCCACGTCGATTACTGCGCCGATAATCTGTACGATTTTTCCGCTACTCATAATTCTTTCCTCTTACCTGTTCCGGTTATACGGCCGCAGCGCCACTAACGATCTCAGAAATTTCCTGAGTAATCGCAGCCTGGCGGGCCTTGTTGTAAACCATCTGCAAGTTGTCAATCAGCTCGCCGGCATTGTCTGTGGCGCTTTTCATTGCCAACATACGTGCCGCTTGTTCACAGGCGTTATTTTCTACTACAGCTTGATATACTAGGGACTCAACATAACGAGTCAGAAGGCCGGTGAGTAATTCACGGGCATCTGGCTCATACAAGTAATCCCAATGGTGATTCATGCTGTCATCATTCGGGTCTGCCTGCAAAGGCAAAAGCTGTTCCACGTTGGGTGACTGCGTCATGGTATTAACAAAATTGTTATATACCACATACAGGGCGTCCAACCGGCCTTCATCATAACTGTCTAACATCACCTTTACAGCACCGATTAGCTCGGATGCATCAGCCTTGTCACCAAGGTGGGTCTTGCTAGCTACAACGTTACCGCCGTAGTTGTTGAAGAAGGATGCTGACTTAGAACCAACGGCGCAGACGTCAATTTCTACACCATTGTCATTCTGTTCAGACATAGCTTGTACAGTCTTCTTGAACACGTTGATGTTCAAGCCACCACACAAACCACGGTCGGAAGAAACCACAATATAACCCACCCGCTTCAGCTCTCGCTGCTGCAGATACAGATGCTTGTATTCAGGGTTGGACTTGGCTAAATGAGCGATGACCTGACGCATTTTACTTGCGTAAGGACGACTCTCATTCATGCGGTCCTGAGCTTTACGCATTTTACTAGCAGCCACCATTTCCATGGCGCTGGTAATTTTCTGCGTGCTCTGAATACTTGCAATCTGGGTCTTAATTTCTTTTCCGACTGCCATATTCTTACCTTTTTTGGTATCTCCGCGCGGCCCCCTTACGAGCGCCGCTACTTATTACCAGGTTTGAGTTGCCTTGAATTGCTCAACGCTAGCCTTAAACGTGGCAGCGATGTCATCATTATAGTTACCAGATTCGTTAACCTGGCTCATGATGTCAGCATTCTCACTATTCATGTAAGACAGCAGAGCGGCTTCAAAATCACCAACCTTGTTCAGCGCAATGTCACTCAAGAAGCCTTCGTTGGCAGCGTACAAACTAACCGCCATTTCCGCCACACTCATAGGAGAGTATTGGTTTTGCTTCATTAGTTCGGTAACGCGCTGACCGTGTTCCAACTGGGCGCGAGTCGCGTCATCCAAGTCAGAAGCAAACTGGGAGAAAGCCGCCAGTTCACGGTACTGAGCCAAAGCTAGGCGAACACCACCACCCAACTTCTTGATCGCTTTAGTCTGTGCAGCACCACCTACACGTGATACAGACAAACCAGCGTTAATCGCAGGGCGTATACCAGCGTTGAACAAGTCAGTTTCCAAGAAAATCTGACCGTCAGTAATGGAGATAACGTTGGTCGGTACGAAAGCCGATACGTCACCACCTTGGGTTTCGATGATAGGTAATGCTGTCAAAGAACCTGTTTGACCTTTCACTTCGCCATTGGTGAAGTCTTCAACGTACTTGGCGTTAACGCGAGAAGCACGCTCCAACAAACGGGAGTGTAAGTAAAATACGTCACCTGGGTAGGCTTCACGGCCTGGTGGACGACGTAACAACAAGGAAATTTGACGGTAAGCCCACGCTTGCTTGGTCAAATCATCATAGATGATCAGGGCGTCTTCACCGCGGTCACGGAAGTATTCGCCCATGGCACAACCAGCATAGGGTGCCAAGAATTGCATAGCGGCAGAGTCTGCGGCGCCAGCATTAACCACGATTGTGTGGTCCATGGCACCATGCTCTTCCAGCTTACGTACAACGTTAGCGATAGTAGATTGCTTCTGACCGATAGCAACATACACACACTTAACGCCCGTGCCTTTCTGGTTGATGATAGCATCGATTGCAATGGCAGACTTACCAGTCTGACGGTCACCGATGATCAACTCACGCTGACCACGACCAACCGGTACCATGGCATCGATCGCTTTCAGGCCTGTTTGTACAGGCTGATCAACAGATTGACGCTCGATTACACCAGGAGCTACCTTCTCTACCGCGTCGGTTAATGTGGTTTCGATTGGGCCTTTGCCATCAATGGCATTACCCAGACCGTCTACCACACGACCTAGTAGTTCAGTACCTACTGGAACTTCCAAGATACGGCCCGTGCAACGTGCAGTTTGGCCTTCTACCAAACCTTCGTAATCACCTAGTACCACGGCGCCAACGGAGTCGCGCTCTAGGTTCATAGCCATACCATAAACATTACCAGGGAATTCAATCATTTCCCCGTACATAGCGTCAGCGAGACCGTGGATCAATACGATACCATCGGAAACACTAACAATTGTGCCCTCATTCTGGGCTTCAGACGAAACGTCAAGCTGCTCAATTCGCGACTTGATGATTTCGCTGATCTCTGAAGGATTCAGTTGCTGCATGCTTTAATTCCTCACACTCAGGCGTTTAAGGCTTCCGCCAATTTACCTAGCTTACCGCGGACAGAGCCGTCAACTACTAGATCACCCGCATGGATAATCACACCGCCAATCAATGATGCGTCGGTGTTGGCGTTGACGGTCACTTCACGTGACAGCTTGGTGGTTAATGCCTGAGCCAATTTGTCTTGTTGCTCATTGCCTAATTCAAAAGCGCTGGTAATAAATACTTCTACCGACTTTTCCTGGTTTGCTTTCAGAACTTCAAACAAGTTTGAAACCTCTGGCAGCAAGGACAAGCGCTTATTCTCGGCAAGTAGGCTAACAAAGTTCTGTGCCTGCTCAGAAACCGCTTGATTGGCGTTACAAACGTCAATCACCAGTTGAGCTTTCTTGACGTTGGCTAGGGCAGGATTTTCCAATGCTTCTTTCATATCAGCATCGATTACTGCCGCTGCCGCCAAATTCAAAAACTCAGACCAGCTGGCCAGGTCACCCTGGGCCAGAGCTGTTTCGAACGCAGCCTTGGTGTAAGGGCGGGCAACGGTAATGGATTCAGCCATCGTTAACCTCTCTTACAGTTCAGCTGCCAATTCATCGACAAGCTCTTGGTGGTTTTTCATATCAACGGATGCGCCTAGAATCTTCTCGGCACCAGCCACAGCCAAAATGGCTACCTGGGAACGCAAAGCTTCTTTGGCGCGATTCACTTCCTGCTCGATTTCAGCTTCTGCAGCGGCCTTAATACGGTCGCCCTCAGATTGAGCAGAAGCTTTCGCTTCGTCGATAATTTGGTTGGCACGCTTGTTTGCCTGCTCGATCAACTCGGCGGCACGCGCTTTACTTTCTTGCAATTCTGCTTCCACAGATTGCTGAGCAGCTTCTAGTTCACGACCCGCTTTATCAGCAGCGTCTAAACCTTCAGCGATCTTCTTTTGACGTTCTGCCAAAGCCGCTGTAAGCGGTGGCCAAACGTACTTCATGCAGATTAACACGAAGATTACAAAAGAGATGATCTGCCCGATAATTGTCATGTTGATACTCATGGCAAGACCTCTTCTATCAGTTTAAGGTTGATTAAAATATCCTTTATGCAACCGCAAACATGATGTACAGAGAGATACCAACACCGATCATTGGTACCGCGTCAGTCAGGCCCATCATGATGAAGAACTGAGTACGCAGCAGAGGAATAAGTTCAGGTTGACGCGCAGCGCCTTCCAAAAACTTACCGCCCAAAACACCGATGCCTACGGCAGCGCCGACGGCAGCCATACCCAAGATCAATGCACCAGCAATATACAGTAATGCCATTTCCATTAGATTTCTCCAGTTAAGTGAGATTAAGTTAAAAAATTAAAGTTAAAAAAATTTAGTGATGGTCGTGAGCCATCGCCAGATACACAATGGTTAACACCATGAAGATAAATGCTTGCAAGGTGATAATCAGGATGTGGAACAAGGCCCACGGCACTGAAAGTAGCCACTGAGCCCAGAAGGGTAGTAGCGCAATCAGAATAAAGATCATTTCGCCAGCGTACATATTACCGAACAAACGCAAAGCTAATGAAATAGGTTTCGCAATCAGGCCAACCAGTTCCAAGAACAAGTTGAATGGCAGGGCCCACTTGCCTAGCGGCTGTAAGCTTAGCTCGGCTAGGAAACCACCGATGCCTTTTTGCTGTATAGAGTAGAAGATAATTAGTATAAATACCGCCAGAGCCAAACCAAGGGTTACGTTCAAGTCAGTAGAAGGTACGATCTTCATGTAGTGGATACCTGCCAATGCGGCCGCATGAGGAATCCAGTCTACGGGAATTAAGTCCATCAAGTTCATGAGGAATACCCACACGAAGATGGTCAGCGCCATGGGCGCAATGATGCTGTTCTTGTGATGAAATACACTTTTTACGTTGTCATCAACAAATTCAACAATCATTTCAATAAAGTTCTGCGCGCCACCAGGAACCCCAGTAGTCGCGTTTTTTGCAATCTTGGCAAATAGCCAAACAAAGACAATACCAAGACCAACAGACCAAAGCATGGAATCTACATTAATGGCCATGAAGCCCATTTCAGAAGCTTCCTGGCCATTTTCGGCAAATATCCATCCCTTGTCAGGGTGGTTACCATAAGTCAGGTTGGTAAGGTGGTGAGTTATGTACTCGGAGGACGTAATCGTGCCACTAGCCATGTTATTTCCCACTATCGATTCAAAGAAGTTTGTTTAGCTATAACTACTGGCAAAAAGGTTGCTAAAAGATAGGAACCAGCATAAGCCATGAGCAGAGCCTTGCTGTGCAAGGGACTTATCAACTTAAAAGCCATGACAAACAACAAAATGGTAAAGCCAAACTTCAGTAATTCGTTGCCGTACATTTGTGCCAAGGTGCGCTTGGGGTCATTCGTGGCCTTGCTGCGATTAAATTCACGTCGCATGGCCCAATAGGCTGGCAGACTATAAATAGCCCCGCCTATGATCACCGAATACCCGGTAACTGCGCTAGTTATAAATAAACCCACTCCGGTGATTAATACAATAATCACTTGGATTTTCAAGGTTTTAATCAACCATTTTGGAGCCTTATTTAATGCCATTTTTGGCCCTCTCATAAGCTAGGTTGATACACTATTTTACGACCCTGCAGACACGAGGTCGTCAGAGCGCAGCAAATTATAGAGATTTTGACCTCGAATCTCAACCATAATTGGTTGTTTACGGCTAATGTCTAATAAATAGCTACTATTTTGATAGCCGCGTAGTGACTAGGCCTGGACACTTTTAAGAAATGCAAAGCACTAATATTGATCGTGATCAGGGTCCAGGCGCAAAAGAATACCATCAAGTTGATCCAAGCTGGCATAAGCGATAC
>JAAERS010000314.1 GCA_024230095.1 Gammaproteobacteria bacterium
AATAGCATACAAGTTGGTAACACCCAACCCCATATCCAACTCCCTATGACTAGCAACAAGACCTTTGACAATCATGATTACCAGTCACAAATTCTAGTGATCTATTTTTACCCCAAAGACGCCACCCCAGGCTGCACTACCGAAGGCAATGAATTTAGCCAAAACGTGGACGCCTTTAAGGCCGCTAATTGCCAAATATTTGGTGTATCTCGGGACAGCATGCAACGCCATGAGAACTTCAAAACTAAACAAAATTTCCAGTTCGAATTGATCAGCGACGTGGACGAAAAATTATGTGCCATATTTGATGTTATTAAACTGAAAAAACTCTATGGCAAAGAATATCTGGGCATTGAACGCAGCACCTTTGTCATTAATGGCCAAGGCCAACTGATCAAAGAGTGGCGCAAAGTGAAGGTGAAAGGCCATGTGCAAGAGGTACTGAACTATGTACAAGGACTTTAGATAAGTTGCCCCGCGTGCGCAACAACAAGCCCTAGGCTACTTACAAGGCTTCATGCTTAGGCCAGGCATTAATAATAGCCTTTAACAAGGTGGCCAAGGGTATAGCAAAGAAGACTCCCCAAAATCCCCAGAGGCCACCAAAAACCAGCACAGCCACGATAATAGCCACAGGGTGCAGGTTCACCGCCTCAGAGAACAATAATGGCACCAATACATTGCCGTCTAGGGCCTGTAATATCAGGTAAGCCACAATCAAGGTATAAAAATCGGTAGCCAAGCCCCATTGCACATAACCGACAAGTGCAATAGGAATAGTTACCAAGGTCGCCCCGATGTATGGGATCAATACCGAGAAACCAACCAGAATAGCCAGTAAAACAGCGTAATTAAGATCTAACACTAGGAATAAAAAATAGGCACTCGTGCCGACAATCAATATTTCGACCACCTTGCCACGGACATAATTAGCAAGTTGATCATCCATTTCATGCCAAACACTACTAAGTACCACACGCCTATTGGGTAAAAAAGCAGCAAACCAGCCCATAATCAATTTGCCATCTTTTAAAAAAAAGAACACCAGTATGGGTACGAGAATGAGGTATATCAGTAAAGCAATAGACTGACTAATAGATGCTAAAGAATAACTAACAATCCACTGCCCGCTATTGGCTACCTCGCCCATTATGGTGTCCAGCAAGGTTTGTACCTGTTCCTTTGATACCAGAAGAGGATACTGATCAGGCAACAACAACAATACCCCTTGTAACTTTTCTGCCATAGCAGGCAGCTCACTCAAAAAGCTACTTGCTTGACGCCACACTAAAGGGACCAATACCAATACTATGACCGCCAAACCCACCAAAAATAACGCATATATGCCCCACACAGCCAGCAGATGACGCACGCCAAAACGTTCCAACCATTGCACCAGACCCATGGTAAGGTAAGCCAGAACCATGCTCGCAAATACGGGAGCCAGCATAGACCCGAATATGGCCAGCACCAGTCCACCGGCTAGCAGTAACACTACCAGTAACAATGCCTGTTCATCGGCAAATAGGTAATCTAACCAAGCACGGAAAATTTTAAACATGGGGGCTCCTAGAGTCGACCAAGGCGATCATGCCTTGGCCAGTAGATAATGATATTCGTCGCCGACCTGTTCCATACTGAGCAATTGATGCTTTGCAAGGGCGGTCCAAGCGATAAAGTCCCGTTGTGATGAGGGGTCCGTAACCAACACCAGTAACTGCTCGCCTGATTGTAACTGGCTAATAGCCCGTTTAGCCTTGAGTAGTGGCAATGGGCACTGCAGGCCTCGGGTATCGATAGTTTGGTATTGCTGGTTCATGAAAATACGTTAAACTTGTTTGATTCACGGCATTATAAGGCAAAGTATGACAAACACCTACTCCAGCGCCTGCTTCTTTGGTCTGTTGTCCCTTTTATGCTCCATTTTGGCTCTGGCCAATACCAAGCGCCACCTTTGGATTTTAATCATCTACCTAATTGGCGCTGGGCAGGTCATCGCTAACGATCTACCTGACATAAAGAACGCTCAAAGTAACCTGATTAGTCCTCAGCAAGAGCAACTTATTGGGCGCTTGGTGGCCGGCAATCTGAACCGCTTGCCCAGCAGTCAAGCCTTAGGCGTGCGTTTGTGGTTAACGGACCTAGTACGCCCACTGCTCAATCACAGTAGCTTAAGCAATAAGCAACTACAAATGTTTTTGATTAATGATCGCAGTCTCAACGCCTTCGCTGCCCCTGGGGGTATCATTGGCGTACATACGGGGCTAGTGCTACAAATGCAACATGTTGATGAACTAGTGGCTGTACTTGCCCATGAAATCGCGCATATTAGCCAGCGTCATTACGCCCATCGCCGTGCCAGCGAAGAACGTCGAGCCCCCATTTATCTGGGCGCTTTACTTACCTCCATGGTAT
>JAAERS010000315.1 GCA_024230095.1 Gammaproteobacteria bacterium
ACGATTTGGAGAATCGTATTCTACGTGGGAAGTAGCGATGGTAATACCACGCTCACGCTCTTCTGGAGCGTTATCGATTTGTGCAAAATCTTTCAGTTCGCCGCCCCAAGTCTCAGCACATACGCGTGTTAGCGCAGCTGTTAGAGTGGTTTTACCGTGGTCAACGTGACCGATGGTGCCGACGTTTACGTGCGGCTTGTTACGTTCAAACTTTTCCTTAGCCATGAGTAAGTTACCCTTTCTAAAATTAATAATTAGGCTTGATTAATAACCGCGTCAGCAATATTTTGGGGAGCTTCGGCGTAACATTCAAATTCCATAGAGTAGCTAGCACGGCCTTGAGTTGCAGAACGCAAATCAGTGGCATAACCAAACATTTCACCCAATGGAACCTGAGCATTGATGACTTTACCCGCTGGGGTGTCATCCATTCCCTGCACCAAACCACGGCGACGATTCAGGTCTCCCATCACGTCCCCCATGTTGGCTTCAGGGGTCACTACTTCGACCTTCATCATCGGCTCTAGTAAGCAGGGATCTGCTTCTTGAGCATACTTTCTCAAAGCTTGAGAAGCAGCGATTTTAAAGGCCATTTCATTAGAGTCTACATCGTGGAAAGAGCCGTCATAAAGACGCGCTTTTAAGCCTAATAGAGGGTAGCCGGCTATAACACCGTTTTGCATTTGCTCTTGAAAGCCCTTCTGGATGGCTGGAATGTATTCCTTAGGAATAGCACCACCCACGATTTCATTAATAAACTCTAACCCTTCTTCATCAGAAGGACTAAATTCAACAACTACATGACCATATTGGCCGCGCCCACCAGATTGGCGCGCAAACTTGTGATTGGCATCAACAGCGGCACGGATCTTCTCGCGATAGGCCACACGAGGCTTACCGATATTGGCTTCTACACTGAATTCACGGCGCATACGATCAACGATGATATCGAGGTGTAATTCACCCATACCAGCGATAATGGTTTGACCAGTTTCTTCATCAGTTTTCACCCGAAAAGAAGGATCTTCCTGAGCTAACTTGCCCAGGGCTATGCCCATTTTCTCCTGGTCAGCCTGTGACTTTGGCTCAACAGCAACGGAGATAACAGGTTCTGGAAATTCCATACGCTCCAAAACAATACGATTGTTCTGATCACATAGGGTATCACCAGTTGTCACGTCTTTAAGACCAATAGCGGCAGCGATATCGCCAGCACGCACTTCTTTGATCTCTTCACGGTTGTTGGAATGCATTTGCACCATACGACCCACGCGTTCACGTTTACCCTTTACAGAGTTAAACACGGCATCGCCGGAGCTTAGCACACCAGAATACACCCGCATGAAAGTCAATGTACCCACAAAGGGGTCAGTAGCAATCTTGAAGGCCAAGGCAGCAAACGGCGCCTTGTCATCTGCGGCACGAGATTCAACGGTTTCACCGTCTTCCTTGGTGCCTTCAATTGCTTTTACTTCAAGGGGTGACGGCATAAATTCGATAACGGAGTCCAAGACAGCCTGCACACCTTTGTTCTTAAAGGCAGAACCTGCATGTACTAGAACAATCTCATTCGCCAAGGTACGGGCACGTAGACCAGCTTTAATCTCTTCGAGATTCAGCTCGCCTTCTTCCAAATACTTGTCCATCAACTCATCATTAGCTTCTGCCGCCGCCTCAATCAGCATCTCACGATACTCTTCAGCTTGGGCCACCATATCAGCAGGAATATCTTCCAGCTCATAGGTCATGCCTTGATCAGCTTCATTCCACATGATGGCTTTCATGCGCAACAAGTCTACGACACCTTTAAATTCATCCTCGGCCCCAATAGCCAGGTGAATCGGTACAGCATTAGCACCCAGACGCTCCTGCAGTTGCTCAACCACCATAAGGAAGTCAGCACCTGCGCGGTCCATCTTGTTAACAAACACCATACGTGGCACAGCGTACTTGTTAGCTTGACGCCAAACGGTTTCCGTTTGCGGCTGGACACCGGAAGAACCACACAAAACAACCACCGCGCCATCAAGCACACGCAAGGAACGTTCAACTTCAATAGTGAAGTCAACGTGCCCTGGCGTGTCAATGATATTGACGCGGTGATCATCGAACTGTTGGTTCATACCCTTCCAGAAACAGGTAGTAGCTGCAGAAGTAATGGTAATACCACGCTCCTGCTCCTGTTCCATCCAGTCCATGGTGGCGGCACCATCGTGCACTTCACCAATTTTGTGAGACAAGCCTGTGTAAAACAAAATGCGTTCCGTAGTCGTGGTTTTACCCGCGTCAACGTGGGCAACGATACCAATATTACGATAACGATCAATAGGTGTCTTACGAGCCATTGCTTAAGTCTCTTACTGGAATTAGAAGCGGAAGTGAGAAAACGCCTTGTTGGCTTCGGCCATACGGTGAACGTCTTCACGTTTCTTAACCGCAGCGCCTTTACCTTCAGCAGCATCCATAATCTCACCAGCTAAACGCAGGGCCATAGATTTCTCACCGCGTTTGCGGGCAAAATCAGCCAACCAGCGCATAGCTAGAGCAGCACGACGTGCTGGGCGAACTTCAACAGGAACTTGGTAGGTAGCACCACCTACACGGCGAGACTTAACCTCAACCATAGGGGCGATGGCTTCTAGAGCCTGTTCAAAAGCTTCAAGGGGATCATTGCCACTGCGCTCTTGGATCTTATCCAGGGCACCGTAAACAATACGTTCAGCGACGGACTTCTTACCAGAGATCATGACATGGTTCATGAACTTGGCCAAAGTGACATTTCCGAACTTTGGATCGGGTAGAATTTCGCGTTTTGCGACAACTCTTCTTCTAGGCATGTTGGGCCTCAATTTTCTTCAGGTTATGTTCAGGATCAACCACCTAAGTGGTATGACCTGCCCTTACTCTTATCGGTTCACTTTCGTGGATAAACCTCGATAAGTCTAACGGCCTGCCGCTAAGCGGCGAGGACTGCACAGCCTAGGCTGTACATAGGATAATCTGACCATCTGTGGATACAGGCAGACAGATTGTCGAATTCATTAAGACTTAGGACGCTTGGTACCGTACTTAGAACGACCTTGCTTACGATCGTTTACGCCGGAAGTATCCAGAGAACCGCGCACTGTGTGGTAACGAACACCTGGCAAGTCTTTAACACGACCGCCACGAATCAGTACAACTGAGTGTTCCTGTAGGTTATGACCTTCACCACCGATATAGGAGGTAACTTCAAAACCATTAGTCAGGCGCACACGGCACACTTTACGCAGAGCAGAGTTAGGCTTCTTAGGGGTGGTTGTATAAACACGTGTACACACGCCACGACGTTGAGGACAGGCCTGTAGGGCCGGAACGTCACTCTTCTCCGCTTTGCGCTTACGGGGCTTACGAACCAACTGGTTAACTGTTGCCATTAAGCAAACTCCACATTTTAGTTAGACACAACTAAAGCAACCCATTTTGCTTCAGCCGTCAATCCCTCAAACAAGCAGGAATATAACCCCCTGCCAATTTCGGGCGATGAATTATATGCTTTTAGCGTTAGGTGGGTCAAGCTCTTCAGAAAATAAATAACCCCTAGTTTGGTGATTCATGAAACGACTATAAGGCCCTTATAAAAATTGCCAATAGGTTCCAAAACCCCACATCATCAGGACTACTAAAACCAATGTGCAGCAATGAAAAAACAACCCTGCCCAGACCGTTTGCTGAGCCGTGTATTGGGCCAACTGCGGTGTTAATTGGACGCCAAAACCAAGCCGCACAAATTTTGCGCGCTTGACCACCTCGTAGACAAGCAGGCAAGACAGGCTGGTTATGGCAATACCCACCAGAATATTAGTCCCTGCAGGTAGTGCCCATGCTCCCAGCATAATCACAATGACATAAATAAGCGGCTGATGAACCACATAGCTGGAAAAAATAGCCTGATTTAAATAATCCAACAGACGACTGGGCCGATTGAGTAGTACCGCCGCCCAGGCAAACAAAAACAGACACCAGGTCCAGCCGTGTAGAACCTGCAATAGTGTAAACAGCGTACTCTCAAGGCTAAAGGCTGGATAACCTTTTAGCGCCCAGCCACCTTCAACTAGGCCGGGCATATCAAGCACCTCATGGCGCTTGAGATAGCACCACACCAAAACAGGTAATAGCACCGTTAGGGGCCAGCGCAAACGCTCCAAGGCAACAAAATAGTCTTCCGGGAAACACAGCAAAAAATAACCGCACGCAAAATACAACAAATAGTGGGAAAACTCCCACCACATACCCACCTCTCCTGGCAACCATGGCTTAAACAACACACCGTTTAACCACAACATCATCACGGGTAGCAACAATAACCCCAAGCCCCAAGGCATATTCAATGCCCGCCGAACGCTGTTTAATATCATATTATTGGGTTTCTGACGCAGTATCAGAAATAAGGGCAATAGCAAGGTAGAGTAAATTAACAAGTTAAAGACAAACCAAAGATGACCATAGGGCATAGCATTAATGCCAGGAAATAGGCTAAATAAACGCTGGGTGGTTTGCACAGGTTCAAACAAACCAAACTGCAACACATAGGTTACCAATAACAAAGGTGGCACCAAACGGGTGACACGACCTCGCAAATACTGCCACCAAGTGCGGCGCCGAAAGGCGAAAGCTGTACCCATACCAGAAATCAAAAACAAGGCCGCCAAACGCCACTGATGCAGAACATCAAGCACTGAACCAGTCAATGTGCTGGACTCAAGCCACTGCCGATCAGGCTGAAAAATCACGAAATGGAACCAAATCAGCAGACTAAACAGAATCACCCGTAGCCAATCAATATCATGGCGTCTAGACAAGTTAGTCGGTGGATTCATGGGGCTCTTCCTTGCGCAAAACATAGAAACAGGCACTATTATACAACAAGTACTCAACCGATCCTAAATCGTATTCCACCCAAGATACCAAACCAGTCGGTCTATTTTGAAGGCCACCGGCTAAAGTCTTCGAAACTAATTTTAAGCCGTAATAATTGTGATTACGGACGTTGCCATCATTGACTGTACTCAGCGAGCACGGAAAGATTACTACGTAACGACCTCATCATCTACCCAGTTAAATTCTGACCAGAGCATGGCCTAGCTCCAAGCGGACGCTCTAAAGTATGCCATTGACGTAGCGGAAGACGTGCTTCAAATACGACGCAGAAAATAAGCTGCTACAACGAAAAATCCCCGCTTCAAAGCGGGGATTTAATTAGTAACCCTCGATCCCGTTTTACCCGAGACAAGGATTCCATTTATGGCACCTAGGTAATATTACGAGGCGCAAAAGACATACTGCGGAACTCAGACTTATATTTGGATGGACCAAGCTTCTTAATCTTGGAAACACCCATTTTATAGTTATAGTTACCACTGATATTATCAACAAGCCTAGCACTCAGTGCGTTAGAAGGCTGGCGCATATCAATCATATTGGCGTACAACATGCCCTTCTTGATAGCTGGCGTAACCATAGCAATGGCTGTTACCGCCGCTTTATCAAGCTCAATATGACCACGCTTCATCAACTCAGAGAACTGGAAATGGCCGCTGTCAACACCTAGCATGGTGTCCTTGTAGACCACCACACGATCGGAGTACATCATCACCTGATCCCCTGACTCAATGCCCCTTTGGGCAGCATCGTCTGGGTGAATTTCCACCCAATTTTCAGGCCAGCGCTGTGACGTGTAAGGACGACGTTCAACATCATCAAAGCCAGATTGCCATACCTCATTAATACGGCCGTTACTGAACCACAATTCATCTTGTTTAGGTGACAACCATTCCCAGAAATCAGAAAACAGCTCCCAAGGGTGCTTCTGAATATTGACCTTACCGGTCTGGGAGTTAAAGTGGCTAAACTTCTTACTTACCATGTTGGCGCCTTGTGGGCCATTTTCCAGCCCCAAACGCTTCATTTGTTCAGCGTTGTTCTCCAGACCTGTATCATGCAGTCGCTTGGTTCCCACCAGTTCCTTGGTATCATAATTATAGAACACCGGGCCCTGAATGCCGTCCGTTCCAAATTCACGCAACTTTTCGTGCAAAGTCTTACCTTCAGCGTGGGCGGCAATTTTAATCATATGGAATGATTTGCGGCTACCACGACTAAAGCGAGAAGACTCCTCTGCTACATCATTAGCATTTTGCCAATCAAAGCCTTCGTAGCCCATTTTCTTGGCCAACTCAGCAATAATCCACCAATCTGGCTTGGCATTACCCGGCGCATCATAGAACTTCTGATACAAGCGCAGACGACGTTCGCCGTTAGCACGCATAAAGTCTTCTTCACCCCAAGTAGCGGCTGGAAAAACGATGTCAGCAAATCGCGCACCAATAGGATCTCGCAGATAGATATCTTGGTTAATTACCACCATACCACCCGAATCAGCTCGCGCCTTTAAGGTATCGATAATTTCCTGTCGATCATAGCTCATCACTTGATTTGGGTTACTGTTTACCAATTCAGTGAACTTGCGCTGCAAACCTTGTGAACCGGACATGGCTTGAATCCACGTAGTGCCAATAACATGGGCAAAACGCGTGTGGCCAGAATAGGTCCAGCGATCCGTATCCAGCGCTCTCTTACGCCTACCTTCCACCTTCTCGGGAGATTTGTTGCGAGGATAGCTACCGCCTTTTTGACCACCACGTTGATGACCACCAAAGCGGCCCACCATCTGACCCGGACGACCACCGGCACCACAAATAGTGGCCAAGGAAGATATAGCATTGGTATTGGCTGTATTGTTACTCCAATAAAGGCCTTTTTCGATACCAATAGAGGTTTTCACTCGGCTGCCATCGGCTTTGG
>JAAERS010000316.1 GCA_024230095.1 Gammaproteobacteria bacterium
ACAAGACAGTGGCTTGTTACTGTTACAGGGTCTAGACGACCTTCACCGTAGACTCTGCTTTAAATTTATAACTCTTCCTGATTAGCAACAGCCGTGCCAACTTGTCTAATAAAGCCTAAAAAAGCGAAATTGAACCTTATTGGTTGGTATCTATTGCTATTAAGTGGCTAAGCGGAGCTATTTTACTCTGATTTCTTGTAAAATTCACCTATAACTGCTCTAAGGTGGTGCAAAAAGAGGGTTTTATTTGTTCCAAAGTATAGACGAGTGACTCAAAATGGTGCGTTTAAGGCAATTGGTGCACTAGTCTGGTGCGAATTGTGAAAAGTTGGCTAAATACCCTGTGTCTAGGACAAAAAGTGGAAGTTATGGCTTTCAATTATAACTTGGCAGCAAAATGGTGCTATAATGCGCGCGCGAATTTTTAGCCCCGCCAGTGCTACTGACGGGGCTTTTATTATCTCTCTCTATTTGAACGGAGAGGCTTGGAGTCAACAGATGATCGAAAATTTAAGAAACGTGGCTATTGTTGCCCACGTAGACCATGGTAAAACCACCCTGGTAGACAAATTGCTGGAACAGTCCGGCACACTGGACCGCCGTGATCAGGGCTCTGAGCGTATTATGGACTCTAATGATCAAGAGCGTGAGCGTGGGATTACCATCCTTGCCAAGAATACCGCCATCAACTGGAACGGTTACCGCATTAATATCGTGGATACACCGGGGCACGCTGACTTCGGTGGCGAAGTTGAGCGCGTTTTATCTATGGTGGACAGTGTGCTCTTGTTGGTGGATGCGGTAGATGGCCCTATGCCTCAAACACGCTTTGTGACGCAAAAGGCGTTCCAGCAAGGCCTTAGCCCCATTGTTGTTATCAATAAGGTTGACCGACCTGGCGCACGCCCTGATTGGGTTATGGACCAGGTATTCGACCTGTTTGACCAGTTAGGTGCTACTGACGAGCAGCTAGACTTCCAAGTTGTTTATGCGTCAGCTCTTAATGGTATTGCTGGTATAGATGTAGAGGAAATGGCTGACGATATGCAGCCGTTGTTTGAGTCGCTTGTGGAGCATGTAAAGGCGCCTGATGTTGATCCAGAGGGCGATTTGCAGATGCAGATTTCGGCTTTGGACTATTCCAGTTATGTGGGTGTAATCGGAATCGGTCGTGTAACCCGTGGCACCATTAAAGCGGGTCAGCAGGTGATGGTTGTTGATAGTGAAGGTAAGCCTCGTAAAGCTAAGCTGCAGCAAGTGATGGGGTATTTGGGTCTAGAGCGTGTCGATGCGCCTTCAGCAGAAGCCGGTGATATCGTTTGTGTAACGGGTATTGACGGTCTTAATATCTCGGATACTTTGTGTGCTTTGGAAAATGTTGAGCCTTTACCTCCTTTGAGCGTTGATGAGCCAACCGTTGCCATGACGTTCCAAGTCAATGACTCGCCATTTGCCGGTAAAGATGGCAAGTATGTAACCAGTCGTAATATCAAAGAGCGTTTAGAGCGCGAATTGATTCATAACGTTGCCTTGCGTGTCGAACAAGGTGCCACGCCTGATCAGTTTATCGTATCTGGTCGTGGTGAATTGCACTTGTCGGTACTGATCGAATCTATGCGCCGTGAGGGTTTTGAATTGGGTGTTTCTCGCCCTCAGGTTATTCAAAAAGAAGTTGACGGTGTGATGATGGAGCCTTACGAGGCGGTATTGATTGACTGTGTTGATGAGCACACGGGCTCTTTGATGGAAGAAATGGGTTACCGTAAAGCGGAAATGACTAACATGGAACCAGACGGCAAAGGTCGTACGCGTTTAGAGTTCATTATACCTTCGCGTGGCTTGATTGGTTTCCGTGGTCAGTTCCTGACACTGACCTCAGGCAGCGGCGTTATGACCTCTGTATTTGATCACTATGGTGAAGTGAAGCAAGGCCCAATGGCTGAGCGACAAAATGGCGTTTTGGTGTCGATGGTTAAAGGCAAGGTGTTGGCTTTTGCTTTGTTTAACTTGCAAGACCGTGGTCGCTTGATGATCGAGCCAAACATTGATGTTTACGAGGGTATGTTGATTGGTGTTCATAGTCGTAGCAATGATTTGACTGTTAATCCGACTAAGGGTAAGCAGTTGACCAACATCCGCGCAGCAGGTACTGATGAAAATATCCAGTTGACCCCGCCTATTCGTCATTCTTTGGAGCAGGCGCTGGAGTTTATTGAAGACGATGAGTTGGTAGAGGTAACGCCCAATCATATTCGTTTGCGCAAGAAGCTGTTGTTAGAGCATGAGCGCAAGCGCGCTTCGCGTGGCGCCTAATCTGCGCAGTGTGTAATAAAGGCGGCCATTAGGTCGCCTTTTTTATTTCAACTTAACCGTCATTAACCGGCTATGTGGGCGGGGTTATGATAAAGTTGATGGCATGTGTATTTTTGTTTTATGGGCGCAAGCTTTTTTAGAATAGAGAGACTTTGCTCGTAAGCAATATAGGAATAATCATGATTAAGAAGGCATTTGTCGGCGGCTTGTGTAGTTTTTTGTTGGCCTGCGGAAGTGTGGATGTTGCTCAGCAGTCTGTTAGCGCTCCTATAGGTGGTTTTACTGGCTTGTACGAGTCGTTTAGCTGCGATCAGTTGTTCTCGGAGGCGCGCCGTGTAGCGGGGCAAATGGAGGTGCTGGTAGGGGACTATAGTGATGAGGTGACGCGCTCGCGTATGGAGTTTGTTGGTGGGGTAGTCTATTGGCCGGTTTTATTTTTTGTGGATGATAGTGCTGACCAGGGAGTTGTTGAGGAGTATGCGCAGCTTAAAGGTCGGCTGGATAAGCTGAACCACTGGCAGTTGCAAAAATCCTGCGCGGCTAGCTAAAAACAGGCGGGCAATAAAAAAGCAGCTCCTGGGAGCTGCTTTCTAAGGCTGTTTTTTATTTTTATTGACAAGCCTATAAGGGTGTCTGTTCTTCTTATAACGCTTGTTATTTTTATTTGCGCTGAGGGGATACTAGCAATATCTGAGACGAAGTCTAATAATATATGATTATATGGTTATTACATTTAGATATATAATAATTGAAAAATATCGAGTTTTTAGGCCTTAGATTAGTAATATATCTGTACTGTTTTGAAAATTAAAGAAAAATAATATTGAATTAATTAAAACAAGCGTTTAATCTGACGGTTTGTTTGTGGTAAAAATTAAGTGTAAATATATTTAGAGGATTTGTTGGAGCATGGCTACAGTTAGTGTTTGTTACCCCCATAAGCGTTCATTGGCGGAGGCGCGTAGCGCAGCCGACACCTTCGCAAGTAAGTTGCAGGCCAAATTAGGTGTGAATTGCGCTTGGCAAGGAGATACCATGACACTAGAGCGTCAAGGCGTGAATGGTGAATTGGTGCTCAATGATGGTGAGGTTAATGTCCAACTCAAGCTCGGTATGATGCTGAGTCCCATGAAGGGGCAAATTGAAAGCGAAATCCAGCGCCAACTGGACAAGTACTTGGGTTAGTGTCGCTATCTAGTGGGACAAGCTTTTGGTCTGCCCCACTAGGAGCCTCAAGGATCTATAAAATATATTGGCTTAGATCCTGATCTTGCACCAAGTCCTGCAGATTTTGCTCAACATAAGCCTGGTTGACAACTACTTTGGCACCTTGGGCGTGATTGGCTTCATAGGATAGGTCTTCAAGTAACCTTTCCATCAGTGTGTGCAGTCGACGGGCGCCAATGTTTTCGGTGTTTTCATTGACCTCAAAGGCCAGTTCGGCCAACCGCGTGACGCCGTCCTCACTAAATTCCAGGTTAATACCTTCGACCCCTAATAGAGCCTGGTATTGTTCTGTCAGGGAGTAATTTGGCTCGGTAAGAATGCGCGCAAAATCAACAGGTTTAAGAGCATTTAGCTCGACACGGATAGGCAGACGGCCCTGTAGTTCAGGTATTAGGTCTGAAGGCTTGGCCAGATGAAAAGCGCCAGACGTGATAAACAAGATATGGTCAGTTTTGACCATGCCGTATTTGGTGCTCACTGTACAGCCTTCAATAAGGGGGAGTAGGTCGCGTTGGACGCCTTCTCGGCTAACGTCACCACCAGTACCACCTTCTTGTTTTTTGGCAATTTTATCGATTTCATCAAGGAACACGATGCCATTTTGTTCCACTGCCTCTAAGGCTTGTTGCTTGATGTCATCTTCTTTGATCAGTTGTGATGCTTCTTCATCCTGCAACTGCTTGCGCGCATCTTTAATCTTTATCTTGCGAGTCTTTTTACGGTCCTGGCCCATGCTAGAGAACATATTTTGCAATTGGCTGGTCATTTCTTCCATGCCAGGAGGGGCCATAATTTCCACGCCAACAGGTGTGGCAGACATCTCGATATCAATTTCCTTATCATCTAGATCGCCCTCGCGCAGCTTTTTGCGGAATGTTTGACGGGTGCTTGAGTCTTGGGTGACCTCTTCGCCGCGGGCAGGTGGCAGTAAGGCATCCAGAATGCGATCCTCGGCCCTGTCGGCGGCATCATTGCCGACTCGTTCCATGGCTTGCTCACGTAGCATTTTAATGGCGGTTTCGACTAGGTCACGAATGATTGATTCGACATCGCGACCGACATAGCCTACCTCGGTAAACTTAGTGGCTTCGATCTTGATAAAAGGGGCGTTGGAAAGTTTTGCCAAACGGCGAGCGATTTCCGTTTTACCAACGCCCGTAGGGCCAATCATCATAATGTTCTTAGGGGCAATTTCAGCGCGCATCTCGGCAGCCAATTGCATGCGACGCCAGCGGTTGCGCAGAGCAATGGCTACGGCACGTTTGGCGGATGACTGGCCAATGATATGTTGGTCCAATTGGCTAACAATTTGTGCGGGAGTCAGGTTTGACATGATGGTTCCTAGATATCTAAAGACTCAATGGTGGTGTGGTGATTGGTGAATACGCAAATATCGGCGGCAATATCGAGGCTTTTTTCAACGATTTCTTGGGCGCTTAGTTCGGTATTTTTTAGTAGTGCAGTGGCCGCGGCTTGGGCATAGTTGCCGCCAGAGCCAATGGCTATCAGGCCTTCTTCAGGTTCTACTACATCACCGTTGCCAGTAATAATTAAGGAGGCTTCCTGGTTGGCGACCACCAACATGGCTTCAAGTTTGCGCAGGGCGCGATCACTGCGCCAATCCTTAGCCAGCTCAACAGCGGAGCGCACCAACTGACCGTGGTGTTTTTGCAGTTGCGCTTCAAAGCGCTCAAATAGGGTGAAGGCGTCGGCGGTACCGCCGGCAAAGCCTGCAATCACTTGATCTTGGTACAGGCGTCGAACTTTACGGGCGTTGCCCTTCATGACGGTATTGCCTAAGGATACTTGGCCATCACCACCAAGCACTACCTTATTACCCCGGCGTACGGAAACAATTGTTGTCACAGTATTTCTCCACAAATAGCTAATGTCCTATTAATGGAGTTAGACTGGATTATTTCAAGACCTTAGCTGCATTCCTGGCGCTTGTTTACTTGCGATTGATGCGTAAAGGGGCAATGTTGTTTTGTGTCAGCGTGTCCTCGGCCTTATTGAGCATCGAGCGGTTAGCAAATGGCCCGACGCGCACTCGGTACCAAATAGTGCCGCTGCTGGCGGTGGTTTTTTCGGTAACCACATTAGGTAAGTTCAGCAATATGAGTTTGGCGCGCATGCGCTCGGCATCTTTTAGGTGACGAAAAGAACCTGCTTGTAATAGTGTCTTGGTCTTTTTGTTTGGGTCTTTAGGGGTGGACTTATAAGCTTCTACAGCTTGTGGTTTCACCTGACTTTCCGGTAGCAAACTGTAGAAGTCAAAATTGTTTTTATCGTCTGCTTGCTTGTCAGCAACAGGTGCCGGTTCGATCACTTGGGCCTTGCTGGTGCTGATTGTTTGTTTGGGTGCGGGAGCGGCTTGATCTGCAGGTTGTTGGGCTAGGAACCAAAGGCCGCCAACAAAGGCGACAGCAATAATTGTGGTGAGTAAAGTCCGCACGGAAGAAGCCGTGTTTTTGGTTTTTTTATTGGGTTTCTTGCCCCGAGCGTAGTCGCGCGCCATATTACATGAGTTCCGGTGCATCGACGCCAAGCAATTGCAAACCGTTAGCTAACACCTGACGCGTACAGGCGCTTAAAGTTAGGCGTGCGTTGCGCAGGTTGGCATCGTCAATTTTCATACGATGGGCATTGTAATAGGTGTGGAAGTTGCCTGCTAGGTCGCGTAAGTAATGGGCGACTTGATGCGGTTCGTGGGCGACGGCTGCATGGGAAATAATTTCTGGGTACAGTTCCAGTTGTTGCATCAGAGCAATTTCAGCTGGCTGCTCCAATAACGCAAGGTTGGCCAGTCCCAAGTCTTGGTCCCAGACCATGCCTTCGGATTCTAGTTTAGTGATCATAGAGCAGATGCGCGCGTGGGCGTACTGGATGTAATAAACAGGGTTGTCCTTGCTTTCTGACTTCGCTAGCTCTAGATCAAAGTCCATGTGTTGCTCGGCCTTACGGGTGACATAAAAGAAGCGCGAAGCGTCTTTGCCTACTTCGTCTCTCAGTTCACGCAGAGTTACAAAAGAACCGCTGCGGGTCGACATTTGTACGCGCTCACTACCTCGGTACAAGATGGCAAACTGCACCAGCTTGATGACTAGGCGTTCGGCATCCAGACCCATGGCCGTTAGGGCCGCTTTTACACGTGTGATATAGCCGTGATGGTCAGCCCCCCAGATGTTGATGACGGTATCAAAGCCGCGTTCAAACTTATTCAAGTGGTAGGCAATATCCGACGCAAAATAGGTGGTTTGGCCATTGTCGCGTTTTACCACACGATCTTTATCATCACCAAACGCGGTCGAGCGGAACCACAGGGCGCCGGCTTGTTCATAAATATGGTCATTGTCTTGCAGCTTTTTGATGGCGCGTTCGATCTGTTCATTCTCGCTCAGGCCGCGTTCAGAAAACCATTCGTCAAAGTGGACGCCAAATTCTTCCAAGTCATCCTTGATATCGTCGCGAATCGAATTTAAGCCGGCGGCAAACAGAAGTTCGTAATTATCGGTGCCCAGCAGCGCGCGTGCGCGTTCGATGATAGCGTCAATATGGGCTTCTTTGTCACCTTCAGGGCCATCGGTTGGTAAGTCTTGGGTGATCGCGCTAGCACTGTGTTGAAGGCTGGGGCCGACATTATTTTGCAGCTCAGCAGCAATGTCTTTGACATAATCACCTTGATAGCCGTTACTCGGGAAAGGTACCTCAATACCCGCTAAGGCAAGGTAGCGTAGCCACACACTGGCAGCAAGAATATTCATTTGGCGGCCAGCATCATTGACGTAGTATTCGCGTTGAACCTTAAAGCCAGCGGCGTTTAATAGGTTGGCCAAGCTCGCGCCGTAAGCGGCGCCACGGCCATGACCAACGTGCAGTGGTCCCGTAGGGTTGGCGGAGACGAATTCAATTTGTACGGACTGGTTATTGCCTACCTGGCAGTGGCCGTAACTATCGCCCTGTTCCATAATCTTATTGATAACAGCAGCGGTTGCATCTTGGCTAATAAAAAAGTTGATAAAACCTGGGCCGGCAATTTCTGTACTCTTGACCTCGCCAGCGGCGGGTAAGTTGTCACAGATTAACTGAGCTATGTCGCGAGGATTGCGTCGTGCCGCTTTGGCCAAGGTCAGGGCAACGTTACTGGCGAGGTCGCCGTGCTGCTTGTCTCGGGTATTGTCCACCTGAATGTTGGCTTGCAAGTCGGCGTCAAGGGTGCCGGATTGTTTCAGGTTGTCGATGGCTTGCGCGATTAAAGAGGCGACTAACTGCTTCATGAATAGCTCGAATAATTGGTTATTGAGGTGATGGTGATTGAAGTTGTATTACAAGGCTCCAGTCAAGCCGCGTATTATCCCTTGAATTGCGCAATAAAGCCAATTGTTTGGACTTAAATTAGAGGCCCGGTTTTGGTGTGGATTTAAGCCATTTCCTGAGGGTCGATATCCAGACTCCAGCGCAGCTTTTTACCATCTGGATGCTGTTCTAGTAGCAAGCATAGATGACGACAAAGGTTTTGCAAGTGAGCGCGAGAAGGGTGTTGTAACTGTAGCTGTACACGGAACTTGTTAGCGCGCTTGGCCATGGCGGCTGGCATGGGGCCAAAGTGCAATAGGTCTTGGCTCATGGCACCCAAGTCTGGGCTGTTTAGTTGGTGCTGCAACCAAGATAATAGACTGTAGGCCGCCTGCTCATGTCTGGCTTGTACCAAAAACAGGGCCATATGCCCAAAAGGGGGTAATAACCCTAATTGTCGTTGTTGCAGTGCTTGCTCAGCAAAGGCGTTATAGCCAGATTGGGTGAGCGTGGTGATAACAGGGTGCTCAGCCTGATAGGTTTGGATATAGGCAGTTCCGGGCAGGTTGGCGCGACCCGCTCGGCCAGCTGTTTGGATGATCAACTGGGCAAGGCGCTCAGGGCCACGAAAATCATTACAAAATAGGCTGCTATCGGCATCAACAATAACCGCGGCGGTAACATGGGGGAAGTGATGTCCCTTGGCCAGCATTTGGGTGCCAAGCAAAATGCAAGCCTGGCCCGTATGTACCTGCTCTATCATCGCTGCCAAGGAGCCTTTTTTGCGGGTTGTATCGCGGTCGATGCGGTGTATGGAAAAGTCTTTGAATAGGCTTTTTAAGTGTTCTTCAATGCGTTCTGTACCACTGCCTAAGGGGCGCAGCTGTTGGGCCTGGCAGCTGGGGCATTGCAGGGGAATGGTCTGACGGTTGTCACAGTGATGGCAGTGCAGGCGTGGGGGGTGCTTGTGCAGGGTCATGCTGGCATCACAAGCCGGACAGGCCGCAGTTTGGCCACAATTTTGGCATTGTAGGCTTGGTGCAAAGCCGCGGCGGTTGAGCATTAATAGCACCTGATGACCGGTGTGCAGTTCGCGCTGCATGATCTCCCGTAAACGCTCGGAAATGCCAGCCTGCACCGGGTGTAAGCGGAGGTCGATAACCTCATAGCCTTGTGTGCTGGCATTGCCCGCTCTCTGTTTGAGGGTGTGCAATTGATAGCGGCCTCTTTTTGCATTAGCAAGACTTTCAAGGCTTGGTGTTGCTGAGCCTAAAAGGATTGGAATGTTGGCGTCGTGGGCGCGTTTTATCGCTACATCGCGACCGTGGTAACGGAATCCTTCTTGCTGTTTAAAGGCTTGGTCGTGTTCCTCGTCGACGATGATGAGACCTAAATCAGGTATAGGCGTAAACACGGCTGAGCGGGTGCCTAGGATGATATCGCCTTGGCCTAGCCAGCTTTGTTGCCAGGCATCTAAGCGCTGTTGGTCGGTTAGGCCAGAATGGAGTGCAAGTAAGTGGTTACTAAAGCGATTCTGCAGACGTTCGAGCAATTGGTGGGTGAGGCCAATTTCAGGCACTAGTATGAGCACTCTCTGAGCGTTAGCTAGGCACTGCTCAATGAGTTGCAGATAAACCTCAGTTTTGCCACTCCCAGTGATGCCTTGTAACAAGTGGCAAGCGAACGTATTAAACTGTCTGCCGATGCTGTTGTAGGCCTTGGATTGCTCTTGGTTAAGGGTTAGGGGCGGGTTTTGCAGACAAGGGGCAACGGGTTGAGGTTGGGGCTGAGTTAATGTTACTAGCTGTTTGTCCTGCAGCGGTTTAATGTGTTTGCTGGCTAGGCCTATGGTGGTTAGTTGGTGCTCACTAAAGAGTTGAGGCAACTGCAATAACTGTTGCCAAACAAGCGCTTGTTTCGGGGCGCGCGTTAAGTCTGGAGCGTTGTTTGAACGTTGCCAAAAGCGACTGATTAGTTGGTTGTTGTGCCCTTGGCGCAAGCGCACAGGCAGTAAGTGCATAAGGGCATCGCCACTAGGGTATTGGTAGTAGTGGCTAGCCCAATTGCCAAGTTGCCATAGGGGCTTTGGTAATAATGGCTGGGAATCCAAAACCTCTAGCACAGGTTTGAGCTTTTCTTGTGCGATATCGCTGTCATCACTATGCCCCACTACTAGTCCTACACGTTGGCTGCGACCAAAGGGCACTAAAACCCGACAACCGATGGTTGGCGTTGGTGTGGCCTGTGTGCCGGTTAGGGCGGGTGGCAGATAGGTAAATATCTGGCGGAGGCCGCTGGCGATGACAATATGCAGATACTTGGACAAAGGATTGGCGATTGCTTGCTAGAATGTGATTCCAGCATGCTACACCATTGCATAGACACTCGCTATGGAAAGACCGTAAAATATACTATGAAATAACCTTCGCCTGTTGAAAGTGCTTGACCTTGAGCCAAGGTCTGCTAAAATTCCGCCTCTTGTTTTTGGAGGTTCGACTGGCGAGCGTCCTAATTGGGTACGGTGCTTGACGTTGATCAGGTGGCGGTGCCATAACCTAAGGGGTTAAATCCATGCAATCTGATATTCATCCAAAGTATGAAGCTATCAAGGCAACTTGTTCTTGTGGCAACGTTGTAGAAACTCGTTCTACGCTATGTAAAGACATCCATATTGACGTATGTTCTGCTTGTCACCCATTCTACACGGGTAAGCAGAAGGTACTGGACACAGGCGGTCGTATCGATCGTTTCAACCGTCGTTTCGGTTCGCGCAGCAGCAAGTAATTACTGCGCCATTCAGTCAAAAAAACCAGATGCGAATACATCTGGTTTTTTTGTGCCTAAAATTTGCCCTCTGAAGCCGCATTGTTGGTAGTCGATACTCTAAGTTATCTAATACGAAGGCAGTCAGTCATAATGAAGATTAGGCGATTAGGTATGTTGATGTTGGCGCGGCGGTGCAGCAGTGCGTTGGCGGTAATGCCCTGTACGAATCCAATTTACCAATCTAAGCAGCAACCTTTGACTAATGGGTCTGTGCTGACGGCGATACCATTACTATGGGTAACGCAAAACGTCTACGACTGGCGCAGATTAATACGCCTGAGTTAGGTCGAAATGATCGGCCTGAACAGCCCATGGCGGTGGCGGCCAAACAATCTGTGCAGGCCTTTTTGGCGGTAGTAGAAGGAAGAGTGGCCAAGGTCTCTACTACAAAACGCAATTGGCTGCATCGATGCGTGGTTGGTTGGTTTGGCGGCGTTTAAAACCAACGCAACGCCAGCGAGGCTTTAAATCTCGGTTGTTGAGTCTTGTGCATCCTTATAGGTTGACTAGGCAGCCCTAAAATACTTGCTCTGGAGTCACTTCTAGGGAGTCGCCCGTGTTTTGGTCTGAGGTTTGGGGGGATTGTGCGGTGGGGGCATATTCTTCGCGAAATATCTCAAACATGCTGTTGCTGTCATTTTGTCGAGCTAGCAGACCGGTTTCTTTATTGATGCGAACTTCGATCATCTGATTGGGCAGAGTGCGCGATGATTCTGGCACATCTTTTAGAGCTTCTGCCATAAAGTCGATCCAGATCGGTAGTGCTGCGGTGCTCCCGAACTCGTTACGTCCAAGCGGTTTAGGTTGATCAAAACCGACCCAAGCGGTGGCGACTAGCTGGTTATTGTACCCCGAGAACCAGGCATCTTTTTGGTCGTTGGTGGTGCCAGTTTTGCCCGCTAGATCTTGACGTTCCAGCTTCAAGGCGCGGCGCCCCGTGCCTTGCGTGATAACGTCTTGTAGTATGGTATGTAGTATGTAATTTACGCGTTCGTCCATGATGCGCTCGGCAATGGGCAAGTGCGTAATGCGGGGGCCCTCAAGAAGGCTTTGTTCTTCTTCATCGAGGGCCATGATGGCGCTGTCGGCAATATTAATCGTGGTGTCTGTCGGGTTGAGGCTTATCAACTCCGCCTTAGGCAAGTATTCGCAGTTTTCACATACCGTGATGGGTTCGGCCTGATAGAGGACCTTGCCGGCGCTATCTTCAATGCGCTCGATGAAATAAGGTTTTATGGCATAACCGGTATTGGCAATGGCGGCATAACCTGTGGCTACATCAATGGGCGGTACCGAAGCACTGCCCAAGGCCAGGGATAGGTTGCGTGGCAAGTGCTCTGGTTTAAAGCCAAATGGTACCGCATAATTGATGGCCTTACGGGTACCTATTTCACGCAATAGGCGAATCGAAACCAGGTTTCTGGATTTATACAAAGCTTGGCGTAGGCGAGTGGGACCAAAAAACTTGCCGCTGTAGTTTTCGGGCCGCCAAGAGTTCTCGAGGCTAGCGTCATTAAATACCACCGGCGCATCGTTGATGAGGGTGGATGCGGTAAATCCTTGCTCCATGGCCGCTGAATAGATAAACGGCTTAAAGTTGGAGCCGGGTTGGCGCAGGGCTTGAGTGGCACGATTGAATTTGCTGTGCAGGTATTCGAAACCCCCTACCAGAGCAATGATGGCACCATCTTGCGGGTCAAGAGCAACAATCGAGCCTTGGGCATCAGGAACTTGGGATAAAAACCACAAACTGGATTCACCGTAAGCTTTGCGAATACGTATCTGGTCTCCCACTTTTAGTATATCGGTGATCAAAGCGGGTTTGGCCCCGAGGTGGTCAATACTGATGCGAGGTCTGACCCATTCCATGTCCTCATAACGTATTTCGGCAGTTTTTTTATAACGCAACAACAGTTGTGCGGTTTGTTTTTCCTGGTCAATACTGCGCACGATGGCAGGTTGTAGTGGCCCTAATACGGGTGTTCGATTGAGGATGCGTTCGGCTTCTTGGTCGCTAAGTTGATCGCCGTGGTTAGTCTGTACGCCTCTGAAGCCGTGGCGCCGATCGTATGCCAATAGGCCTTTTTGTACGGCGTATTGGGCGGCGTCCTGTAGTTTACTGTCAATGGTGGTATATACCCGATAACCCCCGGTGTAGACATCCTTAATGGGAAAGGTGTCCAGTAGTTCTTGACGCACCATTTCTGCCACATAGGATGCTTGGGTTTCTGGTGTAAGACTATGGAAGCGGGCGGTAATGGGGGCGGATAGGGCATCGGCATGTTGCAGTTCATTGATATAATTGAGCTCAAGCATGCGGCCCAGAATCCAGTCGCGGCGTATCTTTGCGCGCTGTGGGTTGGATATGGGATTGTAGCGTGAGGGAGCCTTGTAAAGGCCTGCCATCATTGCTTGCTCGGCAAGTGTTAGGTCCCACATGTGGCGCCCATAGTAAACTTGGGCAGCGGCTTCAATGCCGTAGGCACGGTGACCCATAAACATTTTGTTGAAATACATTTCTAGAATTTGATCTTTGTCGAGTTCCTGCTCGATCTGCAAGGAAAGCAGGATCTCATTGAATTTGCGACTAAAGGTTTGGTCAAGAGTGAGCAAATAGTTGCGAGCCACCTGCATGGTCAGTGTGCTGCCGCCGCCTTGTATGCGGCCGCCAGCTTGCACCATGCGCACGGCAGCTCGAAGCAGTGCTTTGGGGTCTACGCCATAGTGGTGATAAAAATTTTCATCTTCGGCAGAAATGAGGGCGTTGATGTAGTTTTGCGGCACCTGATCTATGCGTAGCGGCACACGGCGTTTTTCACCAAATTCTGAAATAAGCTTACCGTCCTTGGAATAGACGCGCAAAGGTGTTTGTAAATGAAAATCGCGCAGGCTTGCCACGTCGGGAAGGCGAGGGACAAGGTAGAACCAAGTAAAAGCAGCAAACACAATACTTGCTGCTATTCCAAGGCCGGTACTCCAAAAAATAAGCCGCTTGAAGCGGCGACGAAAAGCCATGCTATGCTTAGAGAGTCATTCTGCTATATGGTTGAGTGTCAGTGGTGAAGTATATATAAGAATTATTCGGTTTAGCCAGTACTGGGGGAAAAATACCCGAAATGCTTGTCTTAAGCCAAGCTAGTGAAAGATACAAGGAGGTATCGTCACCATGCTTAGTTCCTTTTTCACACGTTGGTCACTAGGCCTCTACTTAGGAAATGACGTTCTACAGGCGGTACTGCTGCAATGGTCCGTGGGGCGCATGCTATTGCGTGGTAGTTGGGCACAAGAGCGGCTTTCGTCAGACTCATTAGAGGGCGCCTTAGAAGCACTGTTGGTCATCATTATTGATGACCTGCACGCGCTCAAACCCCTACCTCAACTGGTCATCAATTTGGGTTTGCCTCAACAGTGCTGTGCCTGGCAGCCTGTGCTCGACGAGGATCCGGTAATGTGGCAACGTCAAGCCGCCATGCAGTGGCAAGTGGACCCATCGCAAGTCTACCTGGATGTGTTACCTATAGCGCCAAAGATGGGGCTCTTGGTGAGTACGCCTTGTCAGCCTTTGGAAACTGTATTTGTTCATTTACAGGCTTTGCAGGTGCTAACTCATCAGCCTCTGGAAATTTGTCTGGAAACCGATGTCAGTAGCTTATTTAAGCTCTGGCCTTGGCGTATGCGTCAGCAACTGATACTAGCCCCGTGGGTAGCTGAGCAAAGGGGCCTGTTTGTGGATGCTGCCGGCCTACATAGCTGCAGTTATAACGACCTGGCTTTACGCGAAGGGTGTCATATTTGGTGTGCACAGGATGCAGCAGAGGTGCCAAAAAATGTGTACCGATGGCATTGGCAGGTGACAGGCTTGTCAGCAGTAATGCTGCATGCGTGGCATTTGGCCTACCTGCCTACTTGTGTTTGGCATGGTGCTTGGCCTTGGGTTGCTTGGCGTTGTGTGACCCCCCTTAGTGGTCATCAGTACTATAGTTTGGTTAC
The DNA here is from genome assembly GCA_024230095.1 of Gammaproteobacteria bacterium. Lineage (GTDB taxonomy): Bacteria > Pseudomonadota > Gammaproteobacteria > Pseudomonadales > Balneatricaceae > Njordibacter. Next base: position 14,653 of record JAAERS010000316.1, read on the forward strand.
CGGTTGGCCTGTTCCTAATTGGATTAACAAGCGCTTAACATTGGCCTAAGGGGTGAGTATGGGTGACCCAGTGTGGACTCAAGACTCGGGGCAATGGTCTATATGGATGCCTCGCCTATATCAGCAACATAATATGTTGCCTTGGCGGCCTACCTGGGTGAGTAGGCGTGGAAGCTTGCTGTCCCGTTGGGGTAGCCTGCTTATATTTGTGATTTTGTTAATTGCTGTCAGCGCTTATCTGTTGCACGGGCAGCGACAACAGCAACTGGTTAGCTTGCAGCAAACCTTGCAAGCGCATATTCAGCTTAGTCAGCAACGGCTGCTGCCCCAGCGACAAGTGCACAAACTGTGGTTGAGAAAACAGGCGGCGACTGCGGATTGGCTCTATTGGCAGCAGCAAAGCCAGCATGCCATGCAGGCGCTCTTGTTACTGCAAAATATGCTGCGTGATACACAGGGCCACTTTAAGTCCGTGCAAATTCAGACGACCGGATTGAATGTGCATTTGGTCACTCAACTATCTTGGTCGCGTTTGGCTTCAGGCTGGTGGTTGCCTCCAGCAGCGACCTTGCTGAAGGTGGAAAAAGCCCAGCCGCAAGCGCCAGCCAACGCGACCCAAGTAGAGTGGCATCTTCAAGTCGAGATTGCCCCGTGAATATATCTGGGCTGCCTTGGTGGCTGCGCCATTATGGCAGCCTATTGGGCTTGGGGATTAATGGGGCGCTAATCATAACATTACTGGCATGGCGACATGTGCCTTGGTATGGATTAGACGTTACACAACTCATTATGCCCTCGGATTTATTATCTACAGAGTTTGATGTTGTGCCGGTGCCTCAGTTGCCGATCATGAGCAAGGTGTTGGTGACCCAGTTGCATGGGCAATTATTACAGCACTTTGCCGGCCATAGTGCTGACCTTAATAGTGATTTTGGTGAAGATTGGTTGGTTTTTAGTTTCTCTTTGGCGCCACAGCAGTTGTCACTTTTGGGTTTAATGCCCGCCTGGCCTGGTTGGCAATTACAGTATTTATCCTTGCAGCCTAAGGCTGGGCGCTGGTCTCTACAGGGTCGCTGGCAGCCAGTGGGAACAATGCGGTTAGCCAAGCCTAAATGGCAATACCTTGGGGCGGCTCAAGCTTTCGATGTAGGCTTTTGGCAGCTCACGCCAGTGACATCTTTGGTCACAGGTATGGCTAGGCAAACATTGGTAGAGCATGCTTCTGAGCAGTATGAAAAACAGACAAAAACGATTTGGCGTTATGTGGGTTATGTTCAAAGTGGGCCATCGCTAGACGTTGGAGCTTGGCTGCGTGTTTTTGATAACACGGGTTCAGCGGTATTTTGCTTCGTTCACGAAGGAGATGTTTGTCAGGGATGGGTGGCTGAGAAAATCAGTAAAACCGATTTGTTTTTAAATCGAGATGGTCAGCGGCAACAACTTCACTATAGCCAGTCAGGGAGTAACAGTGATGGGACGTTATGGTAAAAATAGCGGGCTCAAGAAGTGTTTTACTGGGAGCTATATGAGGACATTTTGGTTGGCTCTGTGGGTGCTGCCTTGGAGTCTGCTAGGCAGTATTCAAATAGGGGCTAGCCAGATTGTTGTCGAGGCCATGCACATTCCTTTGCAGCAAGTATTTATTCGTTTGGCGGCGGCGGCCGATGTGGATTTGGTCATGCAAGGGCACCTTCAGGATCCAGTGCATGTGCGTTGGCAGGGCCTGCCCGCACGTCAGGCTCTGCGCATGTTATGTCAAACGATAGAGGTGCATTGCTATTGGTGGCAAGGGGGTAATTTGCAGCCAGACCCAGATGTTAGTCAAGCTCAAGCTAGCCCAAAGGCCAGTGGTTTGCTAGTTACTGATCAAGTCGTGGAGAGGGTAGTTGATGATTGGCAATTACTTACTGTAGTTTTACAGTATGCTCAAGTTGCACAGGTGGCCGGACAATTGCGTCAGCATGAAGCCTTGTTGGCAGGTGGTCAGATGTTGGTAGACGAACGTCGTCATAGTTTGTCTTTGCGCGTGCCGGCAGCGCAGATAGAACCCCTGCGGGCACTGGTAAAGAGTCTGGACCAGCCCTTGCAGCAACTGCACATTGCCGCCCGAGTGGTGATTGCTAATAGTGATGTTGGCGCGAGCTTACGACAGGGTTTAGAGACTCAGTTAAGTAATCAAAGCGCAACTCAAACGCATGTTAAGCAGCTATCGCTTAACTCCGAAAACGGATTGGGCAGCTTACAAATGGGTTTGGTGGCCCGCCATATATTGTTAAATTTAGAATTAGCGGCCATGGAGGCCAGTGGTCAGGTTTTGACTTTGGCACAGCCACAAATTGTCGTGCAAGAAGGACACCAGGGGGTAATCGAAACAGGTCAGGAGGTGCCCTATCTTTTAGAGCAAGATGGCCATCAAAGTCGGCAATGGAAGCAAGCTGTATTGGGCTTGAATGTGACGCCGCGAGTATTGCCAAATAATAAGGTAGAGCTAGATTTGTCGGTGGTGCAGGACTCCGTAGGCGACCTATTAGCAAATGGGGAGCTGGCTCTCAATACCCATCGTTTGCGTACTCGTGTTAATCTGGGTTTAGGGCAAACGTTAGTTCTCGGTGGTGCTCTTTATGAGCAACAATTAACTCGCTTGTTAAGTAATCCAGCATGGTTATCTTTGCCATTTATTGGGCATTGGATGCAAGACAGCCGGCAACAGCTTCAACGTTTTGAATTATTGGTATTGGTGACGCCCACACTAGTGAATCCTTGATGGTGTGTAAATATCCTTGAAATAAGTCGATTTTCTCTCACATGACTATCGCCTTAGTGCTTGAATTTGCTATCCTTAATCCTCATATTAGGAATTACTTTTAATGTCTTTGTTTTAGGCATTTCTAGATTACTCTTTTTGCGCTGCAAATGCGGCCTGCTAATAGTCATGAAAGTACACTCGTGTACCCCTCCCATGTCTGTCGTCAAACCGGTATTCCAGAAGGGGGCGGGGGAGGCATGTGATGAGGTAACGCAATCAACCTTGAGGTTTATTGTATTAACGATGTTGATTTTCAAATAGTGGATTTTAACTGTGAATATATTCTTAGTTGGCCCAATGGGGGCAGGTAAAAGTACAATAGGTCGCCAATTGGCGCGTGAATTAAAGTTGAAGTTTCTCGACACGGATCGTGAAATGGAAGAGCGCTCTGGCGCGGATATCCCTTGGATTTTTGATGTGGAAGGTGAAGTGGGATTCCGTAAACGAGAAGCCAATATCATTGCCGAGTTAACGCAGCAGCGTGACGTAGTTATGGCCACTGGTGGTGGTGCCATTGAAACGGCAGATAATCGCCAACATCTGTCAGCACGAGGCACAGTCGTGTACTTGTATGCCACAGTTGACCAACAGGTAGAGCGCACGGCAAAGGATAAGAACCGTCCGTTATTACAAAATGAAGATCCACGTCAGGTGTTGGAGAACTTGTTCGATCAACGTCATCCTTTATACGAAGAAGTGGCGGATATCATTGTTGCTACTGGTGCACAAAATCCACGCACATTAGCCGCCGATATTATTAAACAGATAGAAGCAATACGCTCTTTATAAGTGCCTTTAGGGGGCCAGAATTCACATGACTGCTGTAACCAACACTCTGCACGTTGACCTTGGGGAACGCAGCTATCCCATTTATATCGGGGCAGACTTGTTGTTGCAGGACGACCTGTTACGTCAGCATATCAAAGGGCAGCAAGTTTTGGTGGTGACCAATGCCACCGTTGCCCCTCTCTATCTGCAGCAGGTCATGGATTCGTTGCAAGGTTTGCAGGTGCAAAGTTTGATTTTGCCCGATGGCGAGTCTTATAAAACACTTGATACGGTAAATTTAATTTTTGATCGCTTATTAGAGTTGCGTCATAACCGTACCACTACATTAATAGCTTTGGGTGGTGGTGTAATCGGTGACATGACTGGCTTTGCCGCGGCATCTTACCAGCGCGGTGTTGATTTTATTCAAATCCCAACGACGCTGTTATCGCAAGTAGATTCCTCTGTAGGCGGTAAAACTGGTGTCAATCATGCCCGTGGTAAAAATATGATTGGCGCTTTTTATCAGCCACAGTGTGTGTTGATAGATACTCAAACTCTGACAACGTTGCCGCCACGAGAATTGAGTGCTGGTGTGGCCGAAGTGATTAAGTACGGTTTACTGGGTGATGCGGACTTTTTTGCTTGGCAGGAGCAAAATATGGGCCAGCTGATGTCTTTGCATCAGCAATCGGTTGTCTATGCTATTCACCGTTCCTGTGAAATGAAAGCCCATATAGTTGCCAGTGACGAACGGGAGAAAGGCTGTCGCGCCTTGTTAAATCTCGGACATACGTTCGGGCATGCCATTGAAACAGAACAAGGTTATGGTTGTTGGTTGCATGGTGAAGCGGTGGCGGCGGGTATGGCCATGGCGGCTGACTTGTCCCAGCGTTTGCAGTGGTTGTGTAGTGCGGATATCGAGCGTATTCAAAGCCTTTTGAAGCGCGCACAATTGCCTCTTTGGGGGCCATCGGGTATGACGGCTGAATCATATATGTCACACATGGCCGTTGATAAAAAAGTGACCGATGGGCAGTTGCGTTTAGTGCTGATGCAATCCTTGGGTGATGCCGTTGTCAGTAGTGACTTTGATCCACAACTCTTGCAGCAAACGCTGCAGGTTAGTATGGTGGATTAAGCAGTGGTAACCGCCCAGCAAAAAAAAGTAAATCTGGCTGGGGCCTATGCCGCTTTTCAGCGTCAGCAACAAAAGGCGGGTACGTTATTACCTAAAACCATTGAGTATCAAGCCCCTGGGCGTTTGCGGCAGCTAGACACGTTATTGCATCTTAGTCATTTTTCTGATTATTTAGTGTTGGTGACGGCGCCTTTAGGTGGTGGCAAAACACAATTTGCTGACCAGTTTCTGCGGGTGCAACCAACGGATACTTGTGTGGTGCATCTAAGGCCCGAAGAGGCGTTGAGTGGTCCGCGGCTAGTGCGCGAAATGGTGTCTCAGTTGCCCGTAGATGTGCCTAAGCATGCCTCCCTTGAACAATCTATTATTGCTTTACAAGATTTGTGTGTGGCCTTGGCGGAAAGCGATCAAGTGCTCTTACTGGTGCTTGATGACGCCCAACTGCTAGAAGATGACGCCTTAGAGCTGTTGGCCAATGTCATTCCCCATAGTTCCCCCGCTGATGCGCGCTTGCATGTAGTGCTATTGGCCGAACCCCAATTAATGGCGCGCTTTGATGCGCCACAATTTAAAGAGTTGCGTCAAGAGCGCTATTACCAATTAAACTTGGCGCCTTTTAGTCAGGCTGACAGTCGTGCATTTTTGCGTCAGTTGGTGGCTAGTGTCGGGCTGCCAGGCGATGCTGATATACATGAAAATCAGCTCGATCAAGTGCATGAAATGGCCGCAGGAATGCCGGGCTATTTGGATATGCTAATGCGTCAGGCCTTGCGTCAGGGAGGTTTGCGAAAAACCAGTAATGGCTTGCCAGTGTGGCATTTGGTGGCTATTGCTTTGGGGTTAATGGCCTTGCTCGGCCTTTGGTTGAACAATCGAGAAATCCAAGAATCAGAGTTTCAGGTGGCCGAGGGTATGGTGACTGACATGATAGAAAGCACTGTGCCTGGCCAAGCATTAGACCAAGCGTCGATTGTAGAAAACACTCTTGAACCGACACCTGTGTCACAACCCTCTTTGCAGCCACTGCCGCCTTTGCAGCCGGTTACCTTGTCGCCTGATCCAGAATACAAACCTTTGCCGTCCATTGCGGCAGAGCTTGCTGCTGAGCCAACGGATATACCCACTGCGGAGGGGCTAGTGGATGCTGAGCAAAGGCGACAGACCGATCAGTTGCTAGAGCGAAGTGAGGCCTTGCAACAGAAGCTGCAAGCGGCCGTTACGGATATGAAACAACCTAGCAAAGTGTCGACACCGGCCGCGCCTGAAGTGCCGCAAACGCGTGAGGATGATGCTAAGACAGTTAAGGCTGCCTTGAGTAGTGTTGAACAGCAGTTTATGAAGCTGTCGCCAGAGCATTATTCTTTGCAGGTGCTCGGGGCTCGCTATGAAGCGACAACGCGACAGTTTGTGCGACGCCTTTCGGGACTGCCGTTACCTCTTTATGTGTTGCAACTGCAACGCGGGGGTGAGCCTTGGTATGTGGTTTTGGTGGGTGATTTTGCTAACCGAGGAGAGGCCCGTGAGGCCATGTCTTCTTTGCCGGTAGCGGTGAAAAATCTACAACCTTGGGTAAGGCAGGTGACTCGGCTACAGCAACAGCTTGCAAATAAAATCAACGCAAGTGATGAATAACTTTGACAAATGTTGTTATCTTCGCCTAAATAGCGCAAATTTGTTGGCGAATTGATGCATATTATGCCTGTTTTCTTGAACGGGAGAGGCTCTTCATATACCATGGCTGTCCATTTGCCTGATTAAAATATTTTATAAGCTCTGATTCAGAGCTTTGATTGCGGCAAGTGTCTGAATCAGGAACTTGTTGTGGTCCTCTTGGTAGAGATATTCACATAATTAAACCTGCTACTCTCTAGATTCAGACGCTTGTTTCCTAGCCGCTGGTGGTAAGCGTAGAGCTTGCCATGGCCTCAGTTAGAAAGAGAGATACTCATGAGCGTCGGTTTGTTTGACCCCCAAGAATTTAAGGACAACTGCGGATTTGGCTTGATCGCCCATATGCATGGTGAGCCCAGTCACGACCTGTTACAAAAAGCAGTAGAATCATTGACCTGTATGACCCATCGTGGCGGTATTGCTGCTGATGGTAAGACCGGTGATGGTTGTGGTTTGCTGTTGCAAATGCCTGACAATTTTATGCGCCAAACAGCCTATGACCTGTTTAGCGAAGAAATGACTGAGTTCTTTGGCGTTGGCATGGTGTTTTTGTCAAAGGATGAAGATAAGGCTTCCCAGTCACGCAGTGTTTTGAATCGTGCGTTGGAAGACAATGGCCTAGAAGTGGTTGGTTGGCGCGAAGTGCCGGTCGATGAGTCTTGTTTGGGCCCAATTGCTCAACAAGCACTGCCTAAAATCGAACAGGTATTTGTTAACAGCCCTGGCCTGCGTGGCGAAGTGTTAGAGGCACGTCTGCTAGTGGCTCGCAAGACGACTATGTACGCCTTGCAAGCTGACAATGATTTTTATATTTGTAGTCTTTCCCATCGCGTGTTGTCATACAAGGGTTTGATGATGCCCGTTGACTTGCCGGTGTTCTACCAAGACTTGGGTGACACTAATTTACAAACGGCTATCTGTACTTTTCATCAGCGTTTCTCAACCAATACCTTGCCGCGCTGGCAACTGGCCCAACCTTTTCGCTTTTTGGCGCACAATGGTGAAATTAATACCATTGATGGTAACCGCAACTGGGCTCGCGCACGACAAAATGTCTTATCGAGCATGCTCATCCCTGAATTACAGGAATTAGAAGGTGTGGTGAACACCACAGGTTCTGATTCATCAAGTATGGACAACATGATTGAGTTGCTGGTGCTCGGTGGTATGGATGTATTCCGTGCGGTGCGTCTTATTATGCCGCCAGCCTGGCAGAATGACGAATTGATGGACCCAGATCTGCGCGCTTTCTATGAATACAACTCCATGCATATGGAACCTTGGGATGGCCCAGCGGGTATGGTAATGAATACCGGACGTTATGCCGTGTGTATGCTGGATCGCAATGGCTTGCGTCCGTCTCGCTGGGTGATGACCAAGGATAACTACCTCGTTACAGCCTCAGAAATCGGCACCTTTGATTATGCACCTGAAGATGTGGTGGCCAAAGGTCGTGTGGGGCCAGGTCAGATTTTGGCGGTTGATACCCATACGGGTGAAGTCATGCATACGGCGGATATTGATGCGCGCTTAAAGGCGGCGCAACCTTACAAAAAGTGGTTGCGCAAGTCAGCAATTCGTCTCGAAGGTACGCTGAATGAAGAGCAAGCTTTTGATGATTTCAGTGAGTCTGAACTGAAACAACATATGAAGATGTATCAGGTCACTTTTGAAGAGCGTGATCAGGTATTACGCCCCCTAGCCGAGTCAGGTCAAGAGGCTGTAGGTTCCATGGGTGACGATACGCCAATGGCCGTATTGTCCAGTCGGGTGCGTTCTGTTTATGACTATTTTCGTCAGCAATTTGCCCAGGTAACCAACCCGCCCATTGACCCTTTGCGTGAAGCCGTGGTCATGTCTTTGGAAACCTGTTTAGGGCGTGAGCGCAACGTTTTCCAAGAAGGCCCCGAATTAGCCAAGCGCATAGTTTTGGGCTCGCCAGTGCTTTCAGCTAGCAAATTCAGTGATTTGCTGCACATGAATATCCCTGGTCTGCGTCTTTATAGCATCAATATCAACTATGATCCTGCGGTTGGTTTAGAGCAGGCGATTAAGGATGTTTGTTCAGAAGCCGAGCATGCGGTGCGCAAACGCAATACGATCATTGTCCTTTCTGATCGAAATATTGCGCAAGGCAAGCTGCCAATTCCGGCCGCCATGGCCACCGGCGCTGTGCATCATCATCTTACCAATGAGGGTCTGCGCTGTGATGCTAACATTGTGGTTGACACCGGCAGTGCCCGGGACTCCCATCAGTTTGCCGTATTGATTGGTTTTGGTGCTACGGCAGTGTACCCATATCTAAGTTACCGTGTTATTAATGACATGGTGGCCAGTGGAGAAATAGTCGGGAATCCCATCGATTGCCATAAGGCTTATCGCAAAGGCATCAACAAAGGCCTGTTGAAGATCCTGTCCAAAATGGGTATTTCTACCATAGCCTCTTATCGTGGCGCACAGTTATTTGAAGCTATTGGTGTGAGTAGCTCGGTCGTGGCCACTTGTTTCAAGGGTGTGGCAAGCCGTATTGAAGGTGCTCGCTTTGAAGACTTCCAGGGTGAACAGGAAGCCTTGGCAGCAGAAGCTTGGATGGATCGCAAACCTATCCAACAAGGCGGTATATTAAAATATGTGCACGGGGGTGAGTATCACGCTTACAACCCTGATGTTGTGCGCACTGTGCAAGCGGCTGTGCAGACTGGCGACTATGAAGCCTATAAAGACTACGCCAAGCTGGTTAATGAGCGCGGTGTGGCCACTTTACGTGATTTGTTTAAGCTTAAGCCGGTTACCCCGGTTGCCCTTGATGAAGTCGAACCATTAACGGCAATTTTCAAGCGCTTTGATAGTGCGGCTATGTCTTTGGGTGCCTTGTCGCCAGAAGCTCACGAGGCGTTAGCGGTGGCTATGAATGAACTGGGTGGTCGCTCCAACTCCGGTGAGGGTGGTGAAGACCCTGCCCGCCATGGCAGCATAAAACGTTCCAAGATAAAGCAGATAGCCTCCGGTCGCTTTGGGGTAACCCCAGAGTACTTGGCTAATGCCGAAGTGCTACAGATAAAAGTTGCGCAGGGTGCTAAGCCGGGTGAGGGTGGTCAGTTACCTGGAGGGAAGGTTAACAATCTTATTGCCACTCTGCGCTATTCAGTGCCAGGTGTGACCTTGATTTCACCCCCACCACACCATGATATTTATTCCATCGAAGATTTGGCGCAGCTAATTTTTGATCTCAAACAAGTGAACCCAGAAGCTCTGGTATCGGTGAAGCTGGTATCGCGTCCAGGTGTGGGTACTATCGCCGCTGGCGTTGCTAAAGCCTACGCTGACTTGATTACCATTTCTGGCTATGATGGTGGTACAGCGGCTAGCCCGCTCACTTCCATTCGTTATGCCGGCTCGCCTTGGGAGCTGGGCCTGGCGGATGCTCATCAAGCGTTGCGTGGTAATGGCTTGCGCGGCAAAGTGAAAGTGCAAACAGACGGTGGTTTGAAGACCGGGCTGGATGTGATTAAGGCGACCATTTTGGGGGCTGAAAGCTTTGGCTTTGGTACTTTGCCTATGGTGGCTTTGGGTTGTAAGTATCTGCGTATTTGTCATTTGAATAACTGCGCTACAGGTGTGGCGACGCAAAACCAGCAGCTACGTGATGAACATTTCCGTGGCACAGTGGAAATGGTGAAGCATCTATTTACTTTTATCGCCCAAGAAACGCGTGAGTTGATGGCACAACTAGGTGTGCGTAGCTTAGAAGAGCTGGTAGGTCGCACTGAGTTGCTGGAAATAAGTGAGGGTTTGACTGCCAAGCAGAAAAATTTAGACCTGTCACCACTTCTGAGTACGGCGGGTATTGATCCCAGCGAGCCACAAACTTGTCAGCAGGCGAGCAATACACCTTATGATGTGGCGGCCATGAATCAGCGAATGATTGAAGACATGGAAGAAGCCATCATCAGCGCCAAAGGTGGTGAGTTTTCCTACGATATCACTAATTGTGATCGTTCCGTGGGTGCTCGTGTCTCAGGCGCCATTGCTAAGCATCACGGCAACAAAGGATTGGTAGAGCATCCTTTGATGGTCAATCTAAAGGGTGTGGCCGGTTTGAGTTGGGGTGTATGGAACGCGGCTGGCCTACACATGCGTCTGGAAGGTGATGCCAACGATTATGTTGGTAAAGGCATGGCTGGCGGTAAGCTGGTGGTATTCCCACCCAAAGCTTCGCGTTTTCGTTCCAATGAAACCTCCATTGTCGGCAATACCTGTTTGTATGGTGCCACGGGCGGTAGCTTGTTAGCTGCTGGCCGTGCGGGCGAGCGTTTTGCCGTGCGCAACTCCGGTGCCCATGCCGTGATTGAGGGTGCCGGTGATCACTGTTGTGAATACATGACCGGTGGTGTCGTTACCGTATTGGGTGCCACGGGCTACAACTTTGGTGCGGGTATGACCGGTGGCTTTGCCTATGTGCTGGATATGGATCGCACCTTTGTTGATAAATTCAACAGCGAGTTGGTGGAAATTCGCCGCATTCGTGGTGAGCAAATGGAAGAGTACCGCAGTTACTTGCGAGGCATTCTGGCCAATTTTGCTGAAGAAACCGGCAGTGAGTGGGGTCGAGAATTGAGCTACCACTTTGAAGATTATATAAGTAAATTCTGGTTGGTGAAGCCAAAGGCCGCCAATTTGCAGCAATTGTTAGCTAGTACTCGGTCAACCACTGAGTAAGCTGATCTGCTTTAAGTCCCTGTTAAGCAGGACCATGAATTTTACCAACCAATACCGGCAGCAAGTATGCCGGTACAGAATTGAAAGATGAGGCAGTTATGGCTCAACAACGATTACAAAATGACTTCCAGTTTTTGGAAGTGGACCGTCAAGATCCAGCTAAAGTGCCTGCAGTCCAGCGTAAGCAGGAATTTGCAGAAATATACAAGGCCTTCACACCAGTGGACGTTCAGCCTCAGGCGCATCGTTGCCTAGCTTGTGGTAACCCCTATTGTGAATGGAAGTGTCCGGTACACAACTATATTCCAGATTGGTTAAAGCTAGTTGCCGAAGGTAATATCATTGAAGCGGCCGAATTAAGTCATCAAACCAACTCTCTGCCAGAAGTATGTGGCCGCGTATGCCCACAGGATCGTTTGTGTGAGGGTGCTTGCACTTTAAACGAGGGTTTTGGTGCGGTAACTATCGGCGCCGTAGAAAAGTACATCACTGATACTGCCTTAAGCATGGGCTGGCGGCCTGACATGAGCAAGGTTGTTGCCACGGATAAGAAGGTGGCCATTATTGGCGCCGGTCCTGCTGGTTTGGCCTGTGCCGATGTCTTGGTGCGTAATGGGGTGCAGCCTATCGTGTTTGACCGTCATCCTGAAATTGGTGGTCTGCTAACTTTTGGTATTCCAGAGTTTAAGCTGGAAAAACCCGTAGTAACCCGTCGTCGAGAAGTGCTGGAAGGTATGGGTGTACAGTTCCGTTTGAATACGGAAGTCGGTAAGGATATCAGCCTAGATGACTTGTTAGCCCAATACGATGCCGTGTTTATGGGTATGGGTACTTATAAATACATGCGTGGTGGCTTCCCTGGCGAAGATTTCGATGGTGTTTATGAGGCCTTGCCTTATTTGATTTCTAACATCAATCGGCGTTTAGGTTATACGCAAGATGCGGCTGGCTTTGTTGATATGGCGGGTAAGCGAGTTGTGGTATTAGGCGGTGGTGATACGGCTATGGATTGCAATCGTACAGCCATTCGTCAAGCCGCTACCAGTGTGCAGTGTGCCTATCGTCGAGATGAGGCTAATATGCCAGGCTCCGTTAAAGAGGTTGCTAACTCCAAGGAAGAAGGCGTGGAGTTCTTGTTTAACCGGTCGCCGGTAGAGGTGGTTGGTGAAAATGGCAAGGTTACTGGTATTAAACTGGTAACGACACAACTTGGTGAAGCCGATGAAAATGGTCGCCGACGCCCTGTAGTGGTTGAAGGTAGTGAAGAAATTGTGCCTGCCGACGCTGTTATTGTGGCCTTTGGTTTTAGTCCTAGCCCGCAGCCTTGGATGGCTGATGCTGGCATTGAACTAGATCAATGGGATCGTGTAAAAGTGACTCAAGCGACTGATTTGGTAAACAAAGCCTACGCTTTTCAGACCACTAACGACAAGATATTTGCTGGTGGTGATATGGTGCGAGGCTCAGATCTGGTTGTTACCGCCATCGCTGAAGGCCGTCAGGCGGCAGAAGGCATTCTGGATTACTTGCAGGTTTGATCTTTGGGTCTAGCTGCATGTTAAGGCACGTTTAGACGTGCCTTTATTGTTTGCAGGCGGCTAGCTGCTTCTAAGAGTAGTAGTTTGCTGGATTTGCCCTGTTGTTTGCCATGGGATGGGGCTTTACTGTCATCGCGATCTGGTCTGCCCCTATTGGGACCACGGGCGAAAGAGCGGCAAACTATTGATCCGAGTCTTTGTGTTTTAGTGTCCAGAGCTATATGATAGCCTCCTGAAATAACCTCTCAACATAGCCATTAATTGGATCAAATTCCTAGCTTATTATGACTACACTCAAAAATGATCGTTTCCTGCGCGCTTTGATGCGTGAGCCTGTTGATGTAACCCCAGTCTGGATGATGCGCCAAGCTGGCCGCTATTTGCCAGAGTATCGCGCTACCCGTGCTGATGCTGGAGATTTCTTAAGCCTCTGCAAAAATGCTGATTTTGCCTGTGAAGTTACTTTGCAGCCTTTGCGTCGGTATGAACTTGATGCGGCAATATTATTCTCTGACATATTGACCGTGCCCGATGCCATGGGTTTGGGTCTGTATTTTGAAACTGGTGAAGGTCCTAAATTCGAACGCCCTGTGCGCACGGAATCTGATGTGGCTGAACTGCGTGTACCAGACATGAATGATGATCTGGGTTACGTGATGAATGCCGTGAGTACTATTCGCAATGCGCTCAATGGTGATGTGCCCTTGATTGGTTTTTCTGGCAGCCCTTGGACATTGGCCACCTACATGATTGAAGGGGGTTCCTCTAAGGACTTCCGCCATATTAAAGCGATGATGTACAAGACCCCTGAGTTATTGCATCAGGTGTTGTCGGTGCTGGCTGACTCGGTGACCCAGTATCTAAATGCTCAGATCGCCGCAGGTGCTCAAGCTGTACAAATTTTTGATACTTGGGGTGGCGCATTAAGCGGCCCTTGTTATGATGCTTTCTCTTTACAATACATGCAGCGTATTGTGCAGGGTTTGACCAAAGAAGCTGAAGGTCGCCGTGTGCCGGCCATTATGTTTACCAAGAATGGTGGTCAGTGGCTGGAACGCATGGCGGCGACGGGTGCTGATGCCCTGGGCTTGGATTGGACCACTGAAATTGGTCATGCTCGGGCCCGTGTTGGTGATAAGGTAGCTCTGCAGGGTAACATGGACCCCAGTGTTTTATATGCTGATGCGTCACAAATTGAAGCTGAAGTTGGTCGAATTTTGGCCGATTTTGGTGCTAATGATGGCCATGTATTCAACTTGGGTCATGGTATTCATCAATTTGTTGATCCAGAAAGTGCCAAGATATTTGTTGATGCTGTGCATGAACAAAGTGCTCAGTACCACGCTCACCGCTAAGTCAACATGGCGCTGTCGCGCTACAACACGGTTTTGCGTTGCGTACAGTTTACGCCAAAGTGCTCAACGCCATTTTTTGGTGGTTTATAAGCTTGCCCAGTAGCCGCCAAAGCTGCATTGTGGACGGGGTTGCAGGCTTTGGCTCAGGGCTTGGTAATTGCGACTTATGCAGTGGTTTGCCAAGGCTAGTCGGTAGTTTTGTACATCAAATCCCATACGCCGTGGCCTTTGCCCTCTCCACGTTTTTGGAACTTGGTGATGGGGCGAAAATCAGGTTGTGGTGAATATTGCCCGGCTCCGGCCAGATTGACATAACCTGTTGCGGCTTCCATGACTTCCATCATGTGTTCAGCGTAAGGTTGCCAGTCCGTGGCCATGTGGAAGACACCACCAGAGCCTAGCTTTTGGCGTATATCTTGAGCAAATTTGGCTTGCACAATACGGCGTTTGTTATGTTTCTTTTTGTGCCAAGGATCTGGGAAAAATAGCTGGACCCCCCCCAGACTGTGGTCAGGAATACATTGCGCCATCACTTCAATAGCGTCATCACAGAATACCCGCAGGTTGGTTAAGCCTTCGGCTTGGGCATTGCTGAGTAAGCGCCCGACACCAGGTTTGTGGACTTCAATGCCTAGGTAGTTGTTCTGCGGCATGGTTTTGGCCATGGTGATAAGGGAATCGCCCATGCCAAAGCCTATTTCCATGATGACTGGGTTATTATTGCCAAATAATTGCTGCAAGTTGAGCAATCCGACACTAAGATCCAGGCCATAAATAGGCCACTGTTGTTCAAGGGCATTCTGCTGGCCTGGGGTCATGCGACCAGAGCGCTGGACAAAACTGCGAATGCGGCGGGGATGTTGGATATGATCTTGATTATCGTGCATGTTTGTTAGTGCTTACTCATTGTGTAAAAGGCGAAAGTCAGGCATATCCACGCAGACAGCATACAAATGCCACCCAGTGGCGTGATCATGCCAAATTGGTTAATGCCGCTCAAGCTCATGATATAGAGACTGCCGCTAAATAACAAAATACCGGCCGTAAAAAGTTTCATGGCACGCATAAACCAAGGGTTGTTTGGGTAATAATGGCCTATCCAGGCGGTGGCGAGTAAAGCCAAGGAGTGGGTCATTTGATACTCGCTACCCGTGGCAAAAGCCGCGAGCATGCGGGGTGTTAAAACGGGCCTTAGGGTGTGGGCACCAAAAGCCCCTAGGGCAACGGATAGGCCCGCCAAGATAGTGGCGCACAGCAGATAGCGTTGGTAGGTTTTTGACATAGTTGCGAACATGGGTAGGTGTATCCTTTTGTGATGCTATTTTACCTTACATTCAGATCAATAAAATAGTCGTAAACAGGCGCCATTGCATAATGAATTTGTTAAACTTGCCGCAGTTTGATGTATTAATGGATTAGAATTTTTATGACGACCTTGCGTATCGCGACTCGCGAAAGTCAACTGGCCCTATGGCAGGCCGAGTTTATTAAAGCTGAATTACAAAAATATCATCCGGATTTGCAAGTGGAGCTGCTTGGCATGAAGACCAAGGGTGACATTATTTTGGATGTTCCTTTGGCCAAAGTGGGCGGTAAAGGGCTGTTCGTTAAAGAGTTGGAGCAAGCCATGTTGGATGATCGGGCCGATATTGCCGTGCATTCTATGAAAGATGTACCCATGGAGTTCCCCGATGGCTTGGGTTTGGCCATTATTTGTGAGCGCGAAGATCCAACCGATGCTTTTGTATCCAATCGCTATGCTAATTTGGAAGAGCTACCAGAGGGTGCCCGAGTAGGGACGTCGAGTTTGCGTCGGCAGTTGCAGATTCGTGCTGCCCGCCCAGATCTGACGATTCTGGACTTGCGTGGCAATGTCAATACGCGCCTTGCTAAGCTAGATGCTGGTGAGTACGACGCCATTATCTTAGCCAGTGCCGGTTTGATGCGCTTGAAGTTTGAAGATCGAATTCGTAGTCGTTTGTCTGTTGAGCAGAGCTTGCCCGCCGGTGGCCAAGGCGCTGTTGGCGTCGAGTGTCGCAACAATGACGCCCGTACAAGAGCCTTGTTGGCGCCCTTGCACCATGCAGACACGGCTGATCGCGTTATCGCAGAACGGGCTTTAAATCGTCGTTTGGAGGGCGGTTGTCAGGTGCCCATTGCCTGCTTTGCCGAATTACAAGGTGAAAACTTGTACTTACGTGGTTTGGTGGGTGATTTAACGGGCAAAACTGTTTTGCGAGCCGAAATTACAGGGCCACGCCAACAAGCGGAGCAGTTAGGTATTAAGGTGGCAGAAATGCTGCTTGATCAAGGTGCCGGCGCTATCTTGACCGAAGTTTACGCGACCACCAAGTAGGACCACTTAAAGTATGAGTCTGCGGGTATTGGTAACGAGGCCTCAAGCCCAAGCATCCACCACGGTAGCTGCCCTTGAAAATATGGGGCACAAGGTTTTGTGCCTGCCCTGTTTGGAAATCGTTGCCGTTAGCCCTGACTCCAAGCAGGCCGTGCACAGCAAGTACCTAGCCATGGATTTAGATGCTTATGCTCACGTGATTGTGGTAAGCACTAATGCCGCGGCGGGGTTTTTACCCCTGGCCGAAGATTATTGGCCACAATGGCCAGCGGCACAGACTTGGTGGGGTATGGGAGTAACCACTCAGGCCGCACTGATAGCCGCGCAATTGCCACAGGTAATGCGCCCCTCAGGGGGTGATACCAGTGAAGCCTTATTAGAAAATCTGTTGCCAGTGTTGAATGCGGGCGATAAAGTGTTGATAGTGCGTGGTGTGGGTGGGCGCGAAATTTTGGCAAACGCCCTGCGTGAGCGTGGAGCAAAGGTGGATTATGCTGAATGTTACCTACGTCAGTTGCCGACTATCAGCAGCCAAAATAGACAGCAATTACAGCAGTTTTCACCACAGGTAGTGGTGACACAAAGTGGTGATACACTGCGCAATTTCGACCTTGCTTACGGTGATTGTGTGCCGCATTGGTCGGCTGATTGGCAATTGTTATTACCGAGTGAAAGGGTGCTGACTATGGCCCAGCAAATGGGTTATCAACAGTGTTTGTTAAGTGCAGGTGCTAGTGATCAAGCAATATGCCATACTCTAAGCCGGTATGAGGCCCGCTTGGCCAAACAATAGGATAGGTTATGACAGATAAACAGGACGCCAAAAACACGCCAGCTAAGCCGCCGCAGATGAGCGCCGAGAGGACGGCTAAGGGCACAGCCAAGCGCAAGCCAGAAAAAACAACCGCCCAGTCAGCCAGTTCGACCACTAATCCCATACCTAATACCACGACTAGCATAAAAAAAGGTGGCGGTCTCGCCAGCTTGTTAGCGGTTGCGGCCTTGGCTATAGCCGCGTTTGCGGCTTATCAAAGCTGGCTACTTGGTCAGCAGTTACAATCCTCAGCGCAGGGCTTTGATGATCAGTTGGCAGCGCAACAAGTGCAGCAGCAGCAAGTGACGCAGGTGAGCGCTGCCGTCACAGCTGTGCAGGCTAATGTGGAGCAACAAAAGCAGACCTTTGGTGCGCAACAGCAACGTATGGACGAGGCCTTGCAGCAAGCACTGCAACAAATGGCGAGTGAGCTGAATCAGCAGCAAGTGCAATTGCCAAAATGGGAGTTAGCTGAAGCTGAGTACCTACTACGTTTGGCCAACCAACGCTTGGCTATGGAGCAAAATCCGGCATCGGCCCTCACGCTTTTGCAAGCGGCCGACGAAATAATGCATGCTAGCGAGCAACTAGGCAGCTATGGTGTCCGTCAGGCCATTGCGAAAGATATGGCAGCGCTAACGGCGGTGCCTGTAGTGGATCAGGAAGGTATTTATGCTCGTTTGGCGGCCTTGATGCAGCAATCGACTGTTTTGACTTATTTGGCACCCGCCATGCCGGCTAAGGCTGAGGTAGCGCTAAAAGAAAATAGCGAAATACAAACCAATACGGCTGCGGACAATGTTGATTCTATGCCTTTGACTTGGGGGCAGCAGGCTTGGCAGCTGAGTCAGCAAGTTTTTTATGCGACCTGGCAAGAGCTTAGCGATCTGGTGCGAGTGCAAGAGCGTGTCAATGCTGATCAGTTGTTGCTTACCCCAGAAGTAGAAGGCCTGCTGCGTATGCGTATGCAGTTAGCCTTGAGTCAGGCGCAGATAGCCTTGTTGCGTGGTCAGCAAGGCCTGTATCAAGCGTCATTGGCGCAAGTATCAGGATTGCTAAGTGATTATTACCGCAGTAGTGACCCTGTCGCCCAAGCGATGTACAGCCAAGTGAAATCTTTGGAGCAGGTGCAGGTCATGGCGCAAATGCCTGATATCAGTGGCTCCCTGTATGCATTGCAAGACTTGCAAGAGGCTATTTTTGCCCAGCAAGGAGCCGATTAATATGCGTATACGCTCTTGGATTCTTCTGTTTTTAGTGGTTGCCATTGCCGGTGCGTGGCTAGGGGCGATGATGCATATGGACCCTGGTTATGTCCTACTAGCCTGGCGTCAAACTACCGTAGAGATGAGCTTGTGGGTTGGGTTGGTCTTGTTACTAGTGGTATATGTCGGCCTGTATTTTGGTTTGCGTTTATTGCTGTCATTGAATATGCCGTGGCAATTGGTGGCACGCTGGTCTGCTGATGGGAAGCTGCGGCGCATGCAGCTACAGACACGCCAAGGGTTGTTGGCCTTGGCCAATGGGCAGTACAGTCGAGCCGTGGATAAGTTATCCACACAGGCTGATAATGCCAGTCAGCCCTTGGTGGTAATTCCAGCTTTGGCTGAGGCTGAGGCACGTTTGGGGCGGTTTGATAAGGCACAAAAGCGGTTGCAGGCGTTGTTGCAAGCCATGCCTGAAGCCGGTGCATTGGTTGGTTTGGCCCAGGCTCGCATTGCTGTGCAGCAAGGTGATGCCGAGGCTGCCTTATTACCTTTGCAGCAGATTGTGGCTAAGGACAAGCAGCATAGCCAAGCTAATGAGCTCCTGTTGGAGTTGTTGCAAGGCTTGCGCCGCTGGTCGGATGTAATTGATTTATTGCAAGTGATAGCTGCGGCAAAACAAATGCCCGCGCAGACTATGGCTGAGCAACAGCAAAAAGCCTACAAGCAGGTTTTTTCTCAGGTGGCCGATTCTGGGCAAGGTTTGGAGCAGCTGCTGCAATTATGGCGCAAGGCCCCTGATAGTGTGCAACGCTCCAGTGAGTGTCGTTTAGCACTGGTGCAAGTCATGCATCAGGTCGAAGGTGACCCAGCCAAGCGCACCGCTGAATTTATTGAAAATAGTCTAAAGCAG
Organism: Gammaproteobacteria bacterium; assembly: GCA_024230095.1. Lineage (GTDB taxonomy): Bacteria > Pseudomonadota > Gammaproteobacteria > Pseudomonadales > Balneatricaceae > Njordibacter. The sequence continues at coordinate 33,939 of JAAERS010000316.1, forward strand.
CAGTGGCATGACGGGCTAGTGCTAGAATATGCCCATTTGCCGATGGCCGATGTTGAAAAAGCACTGCATAAAGCCGAAGCGTGGCAATCTCAGGCTAAGGACAGTGCCGCTTTGCAGTTAACCTTGGGGCGCTTATGCCGCCGTCTAGAACTATGGGGCAAGGCCAAAGATTATTTGCAAGCCAGCCTTCGCATACAGGCTAATAAGGAAGCCCATGCTGAGCTGGCACGTTTGGAACAACAGCTGGGTAAACTGGATGAGGCCTTAGAGCACTATCGTGCGGCTAGTGTTTTCTAGCTAGGTAAGAAAAAGCCGACTTTAGTCACAGATATGGCTAAAAAGTGGTAGTACAAGCCTCTCAGACGTTGACAACGTCAATCGAATCCGACAAACTGCTGTGACAGGTGTGAGAAACATCCGTTACCCCTTATGGCATCCGCCATCGCACGATCTTATTTATACAAGACTACTTAAATTTTAACTTCCGCTATATCTATGCCTGTCTGGCGCACAAATTATTATGAATCTTACCGAACTGAAAAAGAAGACCATGCCCGAATTGCTAGATATAGCAAAAGAAATGGGCCTTGATAACCTCGCACGTTCCCGTAAACAGGATGTTATCTTTAGCATTCTCAAGCGCCACGCCAAAAGTGGTGAAGATATTTATGGCCAGGGAGTTTTGGAAATTCTGCAAGATGGCTTTGGCTTTCTACGTTCGGCAGATTCCTCTTACTTGGCGGGACCGGATGACATTTACGTGTCCCCGTCGCAGATCCGACGCTTTAATTTGCGCACTGGTGACAGCATCGACGGCAAGATTCGCCCTCCCAAGGATGGCGAGCGCTATTTTGCTTTGCTTAAGGTGGCCAACATTAACTACGGCCCACCAGAGCAAGCTAAAAACAAGATTCTATTCGAGAACCTGACACCGTTGTTTGCTCAAGAGCGCTTACATATGCAGTTGGGTAACGGTTCTAGTGAAGATCTGACCGCCAGAGTGATCGACTTGACCTCGCCTATGGGCAAAGGCCAGCGCGCGTTGTTGGTATCGCCTCCTAAGGCGGGCAAAACCTTGATGCTGCAAAATATTGCACACTCCATTATCCGTAATAATCCTGAATGCTATCTGATTGTATTACTGATTGACGAACGTCCTGAAGAGGTGACTGATATGAGTCGCTCGGTGCGTGGTGAAGTGGTAGCTAGTACGTTTGATGAGCCACCCTCTCGCCATGTGCAGGTGGCCGAAATGGTAGTAGAAAAAGCTAAGCGTTTGGTAGAGCACAAGAAAGATGTGGTGATTTTGTTGGATTCCATTACTCGCCTGGCTCGTGCTTACAATACGGTTGTACCTTCTTCTGGTAAGGTACTTACTGGTGGTGTTGATGCCCATGCACTGGAACGTCCCAAGCGTTTCTTTGGTGCTGCGCGCAATATTGAAGAAGGTGGTAGCCTCACAATTATTGCCACGGCGTTGACAGAAACTGGTTCCAAAATGGACGAGGTAATTTTCGAAGAATTCAAAGGCACTGGTAACTCAGAAGTGCACTTGGATCGTCGTATAGCCGAAAGACGCGTATTCCCTGCTATCAATATTCGCAAATCTTCTACTCGCCGTGAGGAATTACTGACTCGTGAAGATGAGCTACAACGCATGTGGATTTTGCGTAAGTTGTTAGATCCAATGGAAGATGTGGCCGCCACTGAGTTCTTGGTTGATAAGTTGAAAGACTTTAAGACCAATGACGAGTTCTTTATGTCCATGAAGCGTAAATAACGCGGCTTTAATAATTATTCGGCCATGACGTTAAAGTACAAGGATCTGCGCGATTTTATTGCCACCCTCGAGCAACAGGGTGAGTTGAAGCGCATTCAAACCCCAGTTGATCCTTATCTGGAAATGACCGAAATCTGTGATCGCACCTTGCGGGCCGAAGGGCCCGCATTGTTGTTCGAAAACCCTAAAGGTCATAATGTTCCTGTGCTCGCTAACCTGTTTGGCACACCTAGGCGTGTCGCCTTGGGTATGGGTGCCGATGATGTTGGCAGTCTGCGAGATATAGGTGTTTTGCTCGCCACCCTCAAAGAGCCAGAGCCCCCTAAAGGCTTTAAAGACGCCCTAGACAAATTACCGCTTTATAAGCAGGTCCTGAATATGGGGCCCAAAATGGTGTCTCGTCCAGCTTGTCAGCAGGTGGTGCTGGAAGGTGATGAGGTTGATTTAAGCAAGTTACCTATTCAGACTTGCTGGCCAGGTGATGCTGGTCCTCTAGTAACTTGGCCGTTGGTCATTACGCGGGGCCCCAATAAGCAGCGACAAAACTTAGGTATTTACCGTCAGCAGGTGATTGGCAAAAATCGATTGATTATGCGCTGGTTATCCCATCGTGGTGGTGCTTTGGATTTTCGTGATTGGCAGTTGCAGCACCCAGGAGAAAACTTTCCTGTGGCGGTGGCCTTAGGTGCAGACCCGGCAACCATACTTGGTGCTGTTACCCCAGTGCCTGATACCCTGAGTGAATATGCGTTTGCTGGTTTGTTGCGCGGGGGTAAAACCGAGGTGGCCAGTTGCCTTACTTGTGATTTGCAAGTGCCTGCCAGTGCCGAATATATTCTCGAGGGGCATATATCCCCTGATGATATGGCCGACGAAGGGCCATTTGGTGATCATACCGGCTACTATAATGAAGTGGATCGCTTTCCGGTATTCACGGTGACTCGGATTACTCACCGTCAGGATCCTATTTATCACAGTACTTATACAGGGCGCCCGCCCGATGAGCCGGCGGTACTGGGTGTGGCTTTGAATGAAGTGTTTGTACCCATTCTCCAAAAACAATTTCCAGAAATTGTAGATTTCTATTTGCCTCCTGAGGGCTGTTCTTACCGCATGGCGGTAGTAACCATAAAGAAACAATATCCGGGTCATGCCAAGCGTGTGATGATGGGGGTTTGGTCTTTCTTGCGCCAGTTTATGTACACCAAGTTTGTTATTGTTACTGACGATGATGTAAATGCGCGCGACTGGAATGATGTGATCTGGGCGATGACTACGCGCATGGATCCTGCCCGTGATACGACTCTGATTAGCAACACGCCCATTGATTATCTAGACTTTGCCTCTCCAGTTTCGGGTTTGGGCTCCAAGATGGGAATGGATGCGACTAACAAATGGCCGGGTGAGACTGATCGTGAATGGGGGGAGCCTATTGCTATGGACCCTAGCGTCAAGCAGCGAGTGGATGCATTGTGGCATGAGTTAGGCATTGATTAGGCTCTGCCGAATTAATGAAAAATGGGCTGTTACTTAAGTGTAACAGCCCATTTTTATATGTGTAGGATGTGTCGTCGGTGTGCTGGCTTAGTTAGTAACCGCTTCGCGTTGTGTCACTGTAACCTTAATTTCCGTGCCACTAACTCGGCGCTTGTTGATTTGTACAGTGGCTACACGGTTGGCCTTTTCAAATGTCAAAATGGATACTTCAGACTGTACCGATGTAATGCTAATCCAGCCATAGGTTGACATATTTTGGTGGAAGTATGTAAACACATCAGAAGTGCTCAGTTTGGAGCGAAACACAGCGCGCCCTGTCCATTGTTCGCCGGTATTCAAAAGCAAGGACTCATTCACTACTAGAACATCATCCAGTGGGATAGGGATGTCAGCGTATGAGTTGGTGACTTGTGGATCGTCAGCATTGAGTGTTTGACCATCAGAGCCCCCAGGGATTTGGGTGATTGGTGCAGCACAGGCGGCCAGTAAACCTAAGGCCAAGACAGCGATAATGACTTTTAAATACTGGTTCATGATGGGCATCCCACAACTTTACTAATAGGCTTGATTATAACCAACGCGGGAATGAAATGCAGGTGTTTAGCAAAATTAAACTGTGCATATATAGCCTTGATTCCTAGTTAGCTGCTTCAGCGTGTATTTGTTGCATCAATTCCATGGCTGGTGCGTAATCAGGTTTTTGCTGGAGGGCCAATGTCAAACGGTCTAAGGCAATATCTTTGTAGCCCTGCTGCCAGTAATGGTGAGCTAGTTGTGTATAAATGTTTGCCGCCATGTCTGTCTGTGGTGTCGGCCTCAGTGGCATATTGCAGGCTGATAACATCCAGGTGTTTAGGCAAACGGTTATCAACAAGGTGTAGAAATTCCTTTTCATGGCCTATAGTTTAGCCGATTTTTGGCATTTTGCTTTGACTAGTGGGCTATGAGGCTTGCTAGTTCATAAACCACATCAAAATGATTGCGGCCGGGTATTTGTAGGCATTCGCAAGGAATATCGTCAGCTAAGAGAAGGTTGCCATAGTGCTGGCTTTGCCGTTTAAATTCGGATGTTTCGTGATCACCCCAAACTAGTTTACATGGTGGGAAGTGGTGGCTTGATTTGAGCCCAGGGCTAAACGTTTCTGCTTGGGTGGTATCCAACTTTAGGGGTGCGTTGACATAAGTATTGATCAAGGGTCGCAGGTCATAAATACCACTAAACAAAATAGCTTGGTTAAAGGTATCTCTGGTCAAGCCGTGCTGCTCTCTCGCCGCCGCGCCTAGTACACAAGCCGCCAAGTGAGCGCCCGCCGAGCTGCCGCTGAGGATGATTTGCTTGGCGTCTAAGGGCCACTTTTGTTGCTTGATCCAAGTAATGGCCTGACAACATTGTTTGATCATGGTGTGGATGCTGGCCTGTGGAGCTAAGGTATAGTCAATCACCACCAGATGGTAGCCCTTAGCGTTTAGTGATGGCGCCATAAAGCAGGATTCGTCTTTGCTCAGCTCTTGCCAATAACCACCGTGAATGTATATCACCAGTGGCATGTTGGGTAGCCCAGGAAAATAGTCTAATCCTTGGCAACGTTTGTCGCCAAAGTCTAAATTGGCGTGGTGTTGAAGATGCTCTTTGGCGGCCTTGGAATCATCAATGTATTGTTGGATATAAATCATGATGTCGTCTACGCAGGTGCTAGGCGAGTATTCTTGTTCCAGCTTGGCATGGCTAAAGTGTTTCCACGGCATGGGAAAGTGCCGTTTTGCAGGTTTAGTTAGCGGCATAGGCGACCTTATGGTGGGTGTTAGTATTTGGCGTAATAGTTGTTTTATCGGGCGGTGACAGTGACCACATTGGGCGGCAATATTAAGCTCGCGGCGTAAGCTACGAAAATCGTTATGGCCGGCCTTGATGGCATTGCTAGCCTGTTGCCTAGTGATATTTTCACAGGTGCATATGATTGGGTTGTCACTCATTATTTGATTGTAACGAACATTGCAATGCTGTGCGATGCCTAGGTTAACCAAATCTGGACTATTTGCTATTGCAATTGGTGGTTATGCCACGGTGATAGAGCTATTGGCGGGGTGCATTAATAATGCCGCCATGGGGGCAAAGCTAGGTGTCTTTGGACATGAGGGTTACAGCTCCTTATAGTCACAAACTGATACTGTAGTTGAGTTTTGATATAGGGCGAATTGGGAGTGTTTATTTTGCTAAATAGCTAATAGCATCACTTAGGCCTGCTACTGTCAGGGGGTACATTTTATGTCCAATTAACTGTTGGGTGAGGCCAATGGTATGGGTGTAGTCCCAGTGGTTCTGTTGCACTGGATTCAGCCAAGCCACCTTGTCAAAGTGTTGTGTTAAACGTTGCATCCAAACAGCACCAGATTCTTTGTTCATGTGCTCTACGCTGCCGTATGGTGAACTGATCTCATAGGGGGCCATTGAGGCATCACCAACAAAGATCACTTTATAGTCCTTTCCATAAGTATGTAAAATGTCATACAGGGAGGTGCGCTGTTGTTGGCGGCGCAGGTTGTCCGTCCATAAACTTTCATAAACAAAGTTGTGAAAATAGAAGTGTTTTAGATGTTTAAACTCGGAGCGGCAGGCGGCAAATAATTCTTCACACACCTGTACATAGGGGTCCATGGAGCCGCCCACATCCAGCAGTAGTAATACCTTTACAGCATTGTGCCGTTCTGGCACCAGCTTTAGATCCAGCATGCCGGCATTTTTGGCTGTGGCGCTTATGGTGTTATCCAGATCCAGTTCTTCGGCTGCGCCAGTGCGAGCAAACTGACGCAGCTTACGCAACGCCACTTTCAAATTGCGAGTGCCTAACTCAACACTGTCATCAAGATTGCGAAATTGTCGTTTTTCCCAGACTTTGGCCGCACTTTTATTGCGACTTTCACCACCCACACGGATGCCTTCTGGATGATAGCCGCTGTGGCCAAATGGTGAGGTGCCACCGGTGCCGACCCATTTGCTACCCCCAGCATGGCGCTTTTCTTGTTCGGCCAGGCGCTTTTTGAAGGTGTCTAAAAGTTCTTCTAGGCCACCTAAAGACTTTATTTTGGCTTTCTCTTCCTCACTCAGGTGCTTCATAAATTCAGCCCTTAACCAGTCTTCCGGAATGAGGGTTTCTAGTAAACCTTGCAAGTCTTCCAGATCTTTGAAGTAGGCGCCAAAAACACGATCAAACTTGTCAAAATACACTTCATCTTTTACAAGGCAGGTGCGCGCCAAATAATAGAACTCATCCATGTCGGCAAAGGCAAGGTGCTTTTGTAAGGCCTCTAAAAGGACTAGGTACTCTTTTACCGATACTGGAATTTGGGCTTTCTTAAGGGTATAGAAGAAGTCGATTAACATGATGGAGTTAGTGCTAACTAGTGGCCTTGCCGGCGGGACATAAAGGCAAGCCGCTCAAGTAATTGCACATCTTGCTCATTTTTTATCAGGGCCCCATAGAGTGGTGGTATGGCTTTTGTTTGGTCACGATTAGCAAGAATATCGGTGGGTATATCATCCGCCATGAGCAGCTTTAGCCAGTCGATAAGTTCTGAGGTGGACGGTTTTTTCTTAAGTCCCGGGATGTCACGCAGATCAAAGAAAATCTCCATAGCTTCCGCTACCAGTTTGTTGTTCAGTTGTGGGTAATGGACATCCACAATAGCGCGCATGGTGGCCTTATCTGGGAAGTTAATATAATGGAAGAAGCAGCGGCGCAAGAAAGCATCGGGTAGCTCTTTCTCGTTATTGCTAGTGATGATAACGATAGGGCGCTGTTTCGCTACTACGCGCTCTCCTGTTTCATAAACGTAGAACTCCATTTTGTCTAGTTCGACCAGCAGATCATTGGGGAACTCAATGTCAGCCTTATCGACCTCGTCAATCAATAGCACTAGGCGTTGATCGGCACCAAAAGCTTGCCACAGTTTGCCCTGTCTGATGTAGTTGTTAACGTCGTGTACCTTGTCATTACCCAACTGGGAATCTCGTAGGCGTGAAACAGCATCGTATTCATAGAGGCCTTGTTGTGCTTTGGTAGTAGATTTAATATGCCATTGCAGCAATTCCATACCTAAAGCCTGGGCTACCTGTTCGGCTAATAAGGTTTTGCCTGTGCCGGGTTCCCCTTTAATGAGCAATGGGCGTTCTAGGACTACGGCGGCGTTGACGGCCATTTGTAGGTCTTTAGTGGCGACGTAGGATTCGGTACCGGTAAATTTCATGTTTCAGCCCGTAGTGCTTTTCTTTGACAAAGACAACATTGTGCCTGAACTATTGCTCGTGTCTAGCCTGACCTTGGGGTCAAGGCTATTCAATAGCTATGATTAGGTAGTATGGAACCTCCGATGACGTATTCCGATCATTTTCACAAAGCAATCATGATAGAATGGCGGCGATTGACACATTCGGCTTATTTTTAATCTGCAGGCGCATTGCTATGTCCGATATGAAACCAGAACAAATTGCCGGCGATATGCTACCTACTTCTACGGCCTCAACACCCGTTGTTGACAAGGTTAATGGTGAGTTACGCAACTTTGTATTTTTATTGTTGGAAAACTTTTCCATGGTGGCGCTGACTTCCGCCATTGATGTTCTGCGTACGGCCAATTTGCTTGGTGAATCCGAGCTATTCAGTTATCAGCTTGTATCTGTCGCAGGTGCCCCAGTATGCGGCGACTTGGGCTTCTCGGCAGTAGTGGATGCGTCCCTGACGGACCTAGATTTGTCTAAGGTGGACGCTTTGGTAGTCTGCGGTGGTTTGCGTGTGGATCTTCAAGCCAATCCGACATTAACGCGATTTTTACACCGCTCACAGGTAAAAGGCTTGGCCTTGGGCTCCTTATGGAACGGTGTCTTCGCGTTAGCTCATGCCGGTCTATTAGATGGGGTGCCCTGTGCTGTGCATCGAGAAAATAGGGCCAGCTTTCGGGAGTTGTTTGCTAAGGTTGAGCTCAAAGACCGTGCTTATGTGATCCACGAAAACCTGTTTACCAGTGCTGGAGGCAATAGTGCTTTGGACATGATGTTAGAACTGATTGTTGCTAGTCAGGGCAAACAGTTTGTGCGTGGCATTTGCGATATTCTCACTTGCGATCGTATCAATGACGCTGGGGAACCGGCCTTTTTGAATGACCAGGCAGAGGTGTCGTTGCCGCAAAACCTGAAGGATGTTATGGCCCTGATGGAAAATAACATGGAAGAAATGCTGACTCCAGAAGAAATCGCCACTTTAGTGGGCATTACTCGGCGCCAAGTAGAGCGCCTGTTTCAGCGCTATTTGGGTAGCACGCCAACGCGCTATTATCTAGAGCTCCGTCTTAAACGGTCGCATCAATTGTTGACTCAAACCCAGTTATCCATGAGTGATATCTCTTTGGCTTGTGGGTTTGTTTCCTACCCTCACTTTTCCAAGTGTTATCGCCAGTTCTTTAACAAGACACCCTCCCATAGTCGCAAGCAGTTGTAATTTCATTTGCTGTTAAGGATGGAGACGACACTATGATTCCTGCCAAGGTACAAGCTTGTTTAGATGAGCACCAATTGTCAGTATTGCAGTTTGAACCAGGCAGTACGCCGACTTCTGAGCTGGCAGCTAGTAAAATCGGTGTGGCGGTTGGGCAAATAGCCAAGTCAATGCTGTTTAAGGCTAAAGATGGCCGCTTTCATCTGGTAGTGTGCGCGGGCGATAGGCGAGTATGTAATAAGCGTATGCGGCGTTATTTGGGCGTAAAAGCTCGTATGGCTACCGTAGAAGAAACATTGGCCATTACTGGGTTCGAGCCGGGTGGGGTGTGTCCCTTTGGTGTAACCCAAGCCCACATCCACATTGATGTCAGCCTTGCTGTTTATCAGCAGGTGTATCCGGCCGCCGGCACGGACTCAACCGGGGTGCCTACCAATTACCCGCAGCTGTTACTCATTACGGCTGGCGAAACTTGTGATGTCATGCAGGAAGCCTAATTAGGCAGATCAATATCATGCAGACTACTAACCTGCCAGTCAGTGAATTCGGGCCACATAAATTGGCTGCTGGTATCTAGATGAATGGTGGCTACCCCTGCGGCTTTGCCAGCTTGTAAATCATATAAATAATCTCCTACCATGACAGTGTCATGTTGCGTGGCCTGCCACTGTTGCATGAGTTGTTGCAGGCCTGCTGGTGAGGGTTTGGGTGGGCAACTGTCACGATCTAGGATGTAGTGGTTAGGAAAGTAATCGACCAGTTGGCAAGTCGTTAAAGTCTGTTGTGCTACGGAGTGCCAGTTACGGGTAATAATGCCCAGTTTTACGCCACGTTGATGCAGCTTGTCTAACAGTTCCAAGGCGCCTGGCATGGGCTTGGCAAGACTAGCAAAGTGGAATTCTAGCTCATTTAGCCGCTGCCAAAGTGGCCCAGCTTGGGGTGCTGGCAGGTTGCTTAATGTTTCTAAAATAGGTGCGTTTTTGGCCAGACCCAGTTCGGCACGTATAAGTGCAAAATCGTGCACGCCTACGGTGAGTGTGCCGTCCATATCGAAGATCCAATGTTGGCGCTTGGCGATGTTTAGCATGATCATTCCTGTTGCTGGAAAATGGGTTTCTGAATGTCTCTACTAGTGACTTAGGCTATGATAAAATACTTGTCACCCATTTTGTGAATTTATTCGCCCATTATGCATTGCAGGAGTCTCGCCAGTGAGTGCCAAAGTTGCCGTTATTATGGGGTCAAAAAGTGATTGGCCAACCATGCAAGAAGCCACCGGTATTATGGACCGGTTAGGTGTGGAATACGAAGTAGAAGTAGTTTCTGCCCATCGTACACCCGATAAACTAATGTCTTTTTCTGCCGCCGCCGCTGAGCGTGGCATTGAGGTTATTATTGCCGGTGCCGGCGGCGCCGCTCACCTCCCCGGCATGGTGGCTTCAAAAACTCGCCTGCCCGTGTTGGGTGTACCGGTACAAAGCAAGGCTCTAAGCGGTGTTGATAGCTTGTATAGCATTGTGCAAATGCCCCGTGGTGTCGCTGTAGGCAGTATGGCCATTGGCGGAGCTGGTGCTTTTAATGCGGGTTTGCTGGCCTGTCAGATACTAGCTAATCAGAATGCCGAGCTGGCGCAACGTATTGAAGATTTCCGTACGCAGCAAACCCAGACTATTTTAGATAACCCAGACCCGAGGCAAGGTTAATGAGTCGATTATGGGTATTGGGTGCTGGGCAGCTTGGTGCCATGCTAAAGCATGCTGCACAGCCATTGGGTGTTGAACTGATTGCCGTTGACATTGAAAACGACAGCAACTTGGATCTGGCAGCCGATGATGTGATTACGGCTGAGCGTGAACAATGGCCACCTACTCAAGCCACAGACCAATTGGCCGCACACCCTAATTTTGTTAATCAGGATGTATTTGGCTTGGTTGCCGATCGTGTGACACAAAAGCAGCTATTGGATCGATTGCAGTTGCCTACGGCACCATGGCAGTTGGTAGAAACAGCGCAAACAGCAGCGGCTTTGCATGCCTCCTATGGCCAACGAGTATTGCTTAAACAGCGCAGCGGTGGTTTTGATGGTCGTGGACAGCTGTGGCTGAAAGAGGATGACCAAACCCCCATACCCGAGGGATGGCACAATAAGGTCATTGCTGAGCAGGCTATTGGCTTTGATGAAGAAGTGTCCTTGGTGGGGGTGCGTAATCGGGCCGGCGAATGCCATTTTTATCCTTTGGCTTTAAATCTACATCAAGACGGTATTTTAGCTATTACCTTGGCGCCCTTGGCCCGCTTGTTGCCTTTGCAGAATCAGGCTGAAGCCATGTTGGCGAAGATCATGGATGAGCTGGAATACGTCGGTGTTATGGCAATGGAATGTTTCCGAGTGGGTGACGATTTACTAATTAATGAGCTGGCCCCGCGGGTACATAATAGCGGTCATTGGACACAGGCCGGCGCTAGTATTAGTCAATTTGAGTACCATGTTCGGGCCATTGCCGATTTGCCCCTTGGGCCACCTGTTATTAAGCATGAAAGTGTCATGGTAAACCTGATTGGCATTGATTATAACCATGAGTGGTTAGCCATTCCTGGTGCCGAAGTGTTTTGGTATGGCAAGCAAGTACGTCCGGCACGAAAGGTTGGGCATATTAACTTTGCCATGGCTGATAGGGCGCAGTTGTTGGCTTCATTGCAATGCCTAAAACCCATGATGGGTAATTGGTATGCACCCGCCTTGGACTGGGCTTTGCAGGAATTGAGTCAATAGCGTGACGGCCGACATATAATCTAATTACCACAACTTGCTTTGGCATCAGCACCAGAGAAAACAGGTTTAGCAATTTTACAGCAGTCGTTACTGGGTCTGATGGATTTTGTTATATGGGATGTGGTGGCATTGTTGGCGTTTGCTTATTTGTGTTTACATGGATGCAAAAAATGGCAGAACGATTTAGCAATGATGAGGTCTTGGCGGGTGTTGTAAATGCGGCCTGCATGACTTACTAAGGAGTTGTTATGCAAATTGTTGATGCTAAACGTACCGAGCAGTTGTTACCCTATGATGCCCTAGTGGCGGCTTTAACCGAAGCCTTTGCTCAGCCTGCTGATGAGGTGACGGCGCCACCACGCTTGCACTATGGTGTCGATGATCCAGATGGCAGTCAACGTACCTTGTTGATTATGCCAGCTTGGGCTGATGATGCTGGTGTGGTGGTGAAATTGGTGAATGTTGTGCC
>JAAERS010000317.1 GCA_024230095.1 Gammaproteobacteria bacterium
AACACCAACGCTGTGGTAGTGCCATTACGCAACAATTCTTGTACAAACACCTCGGCCACAGCACGGGATTTTTTCAAGTCACCAAACTGTGATTCTACGGGGAAAGTATAAGTATTTAACCAGTCTAGTAATTGCGTGCCATAGGCACCAATCATCTCTGTTTGCGGATAATGTACATGGCAATCTACAAAGCCCGGCACCATCAACCTGTCCCCATGTTGCTCTACAGTAGCTAGTTGTGCGGCCGAATAGTTGCCGACTAGCCGACTATAATCGCCATAAGCTGCAATATGACCCTGCTCTATGTGGAGCAAAGCATCAGCGATATACTCGATGGCTTGCTCTGGCTCCTGCTGTTGATCAGGCTCAGCCACACAATGCAGCAATGGGCCACGGAGTATTCGGCTACTGGGTGTATGTATTGTTTTTAAGTTGCTCATCGTAGTTTCAATCATACCAGTTCTAATTCTACACTGGTGCTTTGCTCAGTCTTGCTAGAATTGGGTATATGGCGCAAGGTCTGCCGCTGCTGGTACAAACTCATGACTTGGGCGGCCACAGAAACCGCTATCTCCATGGGTAGTTTGCCTGTTATTTGGCCATCTCCCATGGGGCAAGCAAACACCGACATCAAATCTGATAAGCCTTTGTCTTGCAAGCGGCGACGAAATTTAGCGGCCTTGGTACGGGAACCAATAACCCCCACATAATTGGCATCACCCCGTTGTAAAGCTGACTCAGACAGTTGTAAATCTAAACCATGGTGGTGGGTCATAATCAAAAAGCAGCTACCTGCACGGCAATCAGCGATAGCATCTACTGGGTACTCCTCATGCACACATTGAACACCAACTGGGATCTGCTTAGGTAACATGTCATAACGCCCATCAATCCAGGTCACGGCCACTGGCAATTGCGCTAACAAGGGCACCAGCGCACGACCAACATGACCAGCACCAAACACCACCACAGGCATCGGACTGCATGGCACCTGCTCAAACATCAACTTCACCGTGCCGCCACAACACTGACCTAGGCTAGCGCCCAGAGCATAGTCTTGCATGTGTAGCTGATTGTGCTCGTTGTCTTGTTGCATTAGGTGGCGAGCATATTGCACGGCCTTGTGCTCCAAATGCCCGCCACCGATAGAATCAAATAGTCCATCGTGGGTCACCAGCATCTTGGCACCCACACTTCGTGGTGTACTGCCTTGTACTTCACATACAGTGACCAATACATAGGCATGGCCTTGCTGTTCACATTGCATTTGCGCGCGTAGCCAACTTTTCATGACGCACCTTCTTGCTTGCTTTGCTGGGCCTGCTGCAAGGCCCACAATACCCGCTCCGGCGTTGCTGGTGGATCGAGCGGCGGGTTACACTGGCCATCACCAGCCTGAAACACGGCATCGCGCAAGGCACTCCAAACGCTAATTCCATACATGAACGGTGGCTCTCCCACGGCCTTAGAGTGGTAAATAGTCGCCTCATGATTACTGCTATTGGCCAACAAATTTACCTTGAATACCTTGGGTGTGTCACCCACGGCCGGTATCTTGTAGGTAGCACCAGAATTGGACTGTAAGCGACCATCATCGCCCCAAACAAGCTCTTCAGTTGTGAGCCACCCCATACCCTGCACAAAGGCCCCTTCTATTTGGCCGATATCCAAAGCCGGATTTAGGCTATACCCAGCATCATGCAGTATATCGACTCGCCTTACTTGATACATGCCCGTAAGACGGTCAACTTCTACCTCACTCACAGCAGCGCCACAAGTGTAATAATAAAATGGGTGTCCCTTAGCTTGCTCACGATCATAATAGATTTTGGGAGTTCGATAATAACCGGTAGCTGACAAGGAAATACGCTCTAAATAAGCCAACTGTACCAGTTCGACAAAACTTTGCTGGCCCGAGGGCCAAGAAACTTGACCCCCATGAAAGCGGACCTGTTCAGCAGCACATTGATGCGTGTGGGCCACAAATTCCTGTAATCGATTACGGAGAGTTTGGCATGCTACACGAGTGGCTTGGCCATTCAAGTCAGTACCACTTGAGGCTGCCGTAGGTGAGGTATTTGGCACCTTGTCCGTGCGCGTAGCCGTGACCTTAATCACATCCAGCGCAACCCCCATTTCTGCGGCGGCTATTTGCCCAATCTTGGTATGTAAACCTTGGCCCATTTCTGTGCCACCGTGGTTGACTTGAATACTACCGTCTGTGTAAATATGCACCAGAGCGCCAGCTTGATTCAAAAACTGTGCGGTAAATGAAATACCAAACTTCACCGGTGTCAAAGCCAATCCACGCAACTTGCGCCCAGCTGTCTGATTGTATTGAGCAATGGCGTCTCGTCGTTGCCAATACTGACTAGACTGCACCAACTCACCGATGATACGTTGCAAGGGCACACCTTCTAATTGCTGATGATAAGG
>JAAERS010000318.1 GCA_024230095.1 Gammaproteobacteria bacterium
AATATTGCATTGGAGACTTCGGTTAGCCAAGCGCAAATCGATGCTTTGGTGAGTCATGCTTTAGCCCATGATCCTTGGTTTTTAGCTTTACAAATGCCTTACGAGGTGGGAGTAACGGTGCAGCCTCTAGAGGTGACCTAGCATAAACGTGAAATGGTGGTTACAAAAGAGGGTGCATGCAGCCCTAGCGGAGATGGGTATTTGTATGGAACTGGATTGGCCAAGAAGGCATGCTGCTGGCTTGACCAGTATTAGACGGCCAACTCTTGCTGGCTATAATAATAAGGAGTATGAACTATGTGTAAAATCATTAATAAACTAATTAAATTGGGTTGTTTGTTTAGTGCTATGCTGGCGGTAAGTGGCTTTGCCGTAGCCGAAACAGGTACGGGCTATATGTTTAATGTGTCTGAAAATATTACTACTAGCGCGGATGGTACTATTATCAATGAATCGACCTCGAAGGGCGTGTGGGTAGTGGAAAATCAACCCGCCGGTTTTCCTTCTGTCATGCAGGGAAATTGTTCGGCCACTTGGGTGATGGCGGCTGATTTTTCCAACAAGGGGTCATCGTGGCGTTGTGTCACAACTGATACAGAGGGGGATGGTTATCTCAATGTTGGCAGCATAATGGCACCTGATTGGAGCGACTGCGCTGCTTCTATTGTTTCCAGCTGGGGCAAATATGCAGGTTGGCAGAGTTCTGCTAATTGCCAACCTATGGGCCCCTTTGCGGGCGAGGACACCAGCACCTATATGTGGAGCGGAGAATGGACCGCGCCTGAATAAACCATTGTATGATGAATAAAATGTCCGCCCAACACGATGGGTGGGCATTGTCATTATTACAAATGAGGGTGTTGTTATGAATGAGCTTTTGGGTAGCAAAATGTTACCTCTTTGGTCAGGCTAAACAGCTTTACATTAAGCCCAAAAATAATACTGGTTCAAGCAACAGTGATGTTGGTGGTTTTTTGGTGGCGGCGGTGGTGACTAATTTTAATGCAGTCGTCAAAGTATGCGGCGTAAATAAAACCATTTTTTAAGAAATGGGTGCGTTCTAGTAGCAAGGTTAGACTCGAACCAAGCTGCGTTTTACAGAGTGATGGCTCAATTTAACGCCCAAACAACACCATAACAAGTGTTCCGCCATAAAGTAGTATATCTGCTGAGAGCACAGTTAAACCAAGCACACACAATACAATGATAGCTTGTAGCACACGATCGAGTGTGTTGCATTTATTGTCTTCGTCCATAAAGATCAATGAGATGTAATAGTTTGTTAATGCGTTAAGCGTAACGGCAGGGTATTGAATCAGATGTAGATCTGATTGGCAAGGACCAAAACACTGGCCGTTGCCGATTTCTGAGGATGCAGAAAGGCCAAGCGTTTAAAGGTAGGCCAATGGAAAAGGCGATTCAACAAGGAACGTCAAGCAAAATCCAAAACATTGGCTATAGTTAAACAGCGTATTCGGCATTCTAATGACTAACAGGGAATGTCGGTCAGCATTTTCAATCCATGGATGGGCTTGAAGACTAGGGAATGGTGGGTGCGTGGCAGGAGCCTGCAAAGTGGGCTCCTGCCTTATTGGCATGGTCATTAAAATATCCGCCATACGCTTATCGGAAGGCTAATGTGTATTGCTTTTTAGAGTTATTCTTGTGCTAAGCTTATGTTAAGGTGCACCACCTGCCCCATGGTTAGACCCTGAAGTTTTTATGGTCACTTTTGATGCTGTTCTGCAGTGTTTACATTGAACTGGCCACGTTGTGTAGTAGCCATCTACTACTCCTTTACCGATGGCCTGCAGTGCTAAATTAGACCGACACCGTTTGCAGCGCAATGTCTTTAAGCTAAGCCAGATGATACCCACACAAAATAAGATCCCAATGGGTAGGCTGTTTATTAAGAGAATGTGCATTGAGGCGCCAATGATAGAAGGCATGATTCCTATTGTGCTTAGCAGGAACGCACAAACCAGTGTTGGAATAGGCGTAATCAATAGGTATATGAAGGTTCTTAATAACCAAAAATTGAACATCGCTTTAGGCCCAAAAGTTCCTTTAGTATTGGTCATGTGACATTCCTGCTTTGGTTGCTCTGATAGTGCTGCAAAACGGGTTGATTAACAATAAACAGCTATGTAAGCAGGCCCGTGTTCTAATTCATTTTCTGTATCTACTGATGCATATAGGCTAATTTATGCTTGTCACCATAGCTGTATTCAATTTAAGTATGATGATTAAAGCCTTGCCAATACTGAGTTAGGTTGTGGACATGCGCTGCGTTGTGACGGGCTAGATAAATGGCAGGCTAACAAGTGGTTCAGTTTGTGGGTGGTTATTTAGTCGCTATCACATATTGGCAAGAGGGGGCCCTGCGGTGATAGCGACCTTCTCGTGTTATCTTAGTATATTGCCATCAGTTGTACGACAGCAATCACAACAAAGATGAGTGCAAAAACAAGCTTGAGAATAGGAAATGGGATGGCCGATATACCGGCACCATAAGTCGTTGCTTTCATGGCATCATCCATATCACTGACCAAATAATGCATATTGGTCATCAGTCTAATGATACCAAAGGCACCCACTAGGCAGGGGCCAATGACCGATGCGGCAACGACCGATTCTTTGCCACTAATATCGGCAAAAACGATGACCATCATGGTGGCTAGTTGTGAAATAGTGACCATCGCCATACTGATCAAGAAGTAGTAAAAAGTGCTTGTTTGTATCGACGCTCTTAGATTTTGATCCATTGTTATTCTCCTTCGCCCTTTAGGGCTGTTTATTATTTGTATTGGCAAGCCTTTATTGGTTAGTGAAGTGTCACTTTTCGTGCAGATCGCGACACTTAAAAAGCACGCCAACTCTTGCATTATGCTCTTATTGTATAACCGTATCTATAATAAATGCCTAAATTTAGGTTTTATGTTGATGGCTAAAGTTAGAGCAAAATGATTGGTATTGGTGGTGGGGATTTGTCGGAGTAGGAAGGGGCGTTGCGCTATAGGCGGGAGGAAACGGGGCTCGGCCAAAGAAGGCCGAGCTTATATAACTGTTATCTTAGCGCCATCGTCTATGGCTTGGGGCGCCAAATCTGAGTGCGACCAAACAGAGAGATGCCAATATAGCCACGCAGATTCAGTGTGCCATCGGCATTGAGCTTGATGGTGCACTTATAATCCTTGCCATTGCCTGGATCATAGATCTTGCCCTTGTGCCACTGGTGCACACCTTTCGATTCGCCTTTATAGACAAAGCCACGTAACAGGTTGAGACCGATTACAGGCCGATCTTGTAGGGCTTTATCGGGATTATTGCGGTCAATTTTAGGTTGCCCTTCCAGGCCGCTTTCATCCCCGGCAGGGTACAAAGGTTCTTTCAAATCAATAATACGGCCAGAATACTTGCCATCTTGTTGATAAATTTCAATGGTCGCCTTGTCATCTGGTGACAACCAGACGCCTAACAGTTGATCACCATTGGCCCATGCCGTGCTACTGCAAAGTAGCCAGACCAGTCCTGCCAATAGCAATTGGTAGCCCCGTGTCAGGGATACAGTCTTAATATTATTTTTCATATTTTTCACCCTTTGTTGCTGGGGTTAAGGGATTGGTGGTTGGCCCCCCGAGTACTAAACGTATCGGTTAGCCCACCACCCTTGCACCCTGCAACTGGTTGTCGTTGTGCTGAGTTAGAATTTATAGGCCAGTTTTACTGCAG
>JAAERS010000319.1 GCA_024230095.1 Gammaproteobacteria bacterium
AGTTTTGGAAGCTAGCTAGCGATAAAGTCCCCCTAGAGTTCATTGAATTTGCCAAGGTGTAATGTGCATATTTCTGTTATCAGGCAATTGTTACCTGTGGGGCAGAACGCTTATTTTCCCTTCGGTTCTCGTTTTTTTAATCAACGTTTAATACTCACCAGTCCTTTCTATCCATTCCTATAGCGCAAGCGTTGTGCGTTGTTAGTTAGCTATTCCATAGGCCAATTTCGGCTGATTTGGTGAGCTACCTAGCTCCTTTTGAGCAAGTTTATTTCATCGTTATTTCTGGTTAATAATTTATATAAATATTTTGCATTCGTATTCAATAGTTGTTATTGTGCGATTATGCATACGAATGCAAATGCAAAATAATACACGACTATAGCATTGGGAATTGGGGAAAATGGCAGGAATAACGCTCAGCAATTTGAATAAGCGATGGGGTGATTTCGTCGGTGTGAAGGACTTTAATTTGGAAATTGCCGATCAGGAATTTCTGGTGCTTTTAGGTCCTTCCGGTTGTGGTAAAACCACGACTATGCGCATGATTGCAGGCCTAGAAGAGGTGACGTCTGGCAAAATTCACATTGGTGAAAATTGTATTAATGACCTAGATCCAAAAGACCGAGATGTGGCGATGGTGTTTCAGTCTTATGCCCTTTATCCAAATATGACTGTGTATGAGAATATTCAGTTTCCACTAAAAGTAAGGAGCATCCCCAAGTCAGAGCATCACGAAAGAGTGATGAAAGCTTCAGATATGGTGGAACTGGGTGATTTTCTACATCGTAAGCCCGCTGAGTTGTCTGGCGGTCAACGTCAGCGTGTGGCGTTAGCTCGAGCCATTGTGCGCAAACCCAAAGTATTTTTGATGGACGAACCTCTGTCCAATTTGGATGCCAAACTCCGGGTGTCTACACGCGCTCAGATTAAAAATCTTTCCCATGAATTAAAAGTAACCACGGTTTATGTAACCCACGATCAAATTGAAGCCATGACATTGGCCGACCGTGTGGTAGTAATGAAGCACGGTGTGGTGCAACAAGTGGGCTCTCCCACTGAAATTTATGACAACCCGGCCAATACTTTTGTCGCTAGTTTTATCGGTTCGCCCGCAATGAACCTAATTGAAGGGCAAGTGCATGATGGTTTATTTACCGCAGAAAATACCGCTATTGCAGACCTAGGCAATTGCCAAGGTGGTATTACTTTAGGCTTCCGCGCCGAAGACGCAGAAGTTGTTGATAGCGGCGGCCAAATAAATGCGCCGGTCTATACCATAGAACTGCTAGGTGACGCCGCTATGGTTACTGTTCGTATTGGCGGCGCCTTGGTGTCGGTACGAGCAGATAAGTTGTTCCGCGCAGAAATTGGGGACGTGGTTTCTATCCAAGTGCCAAAGAATCACTGCCATCTGTTTGATACGCAAACAGGGCTGAGAATTGAGAGTGAACTCTCATAAGTTTAGGTTGTAGATAGTTTACAACTGCCATTATAAAAATATTAGGAGGCTCCTAAATGAAATTTAATAAGATAGCTTTAGCTAGCGCTATGCTGGCTGCGTCCAGTATGTCCTGGGCTGGCTGCCAAATTGATGGTCGTGTCAGTATCATTGGTAATGAATTCCCTGCTATTCAAGCAGTGGCTGCCAATGCTCAAGAATGTACTGGTGGCGAAATTGCCAGCAACCTTACAGCGGATCATCAGAAGTTGAATGTGGCTGGTATGCAAGGCAATCCAGCTGAATATACATCAGCCATCGTTGCTAACAGTTCTATTGTGGCGTTGATGAACGAAGATGTGGTCCGTCCATTGGGTGACTTGGTAGCGAAACACGGCCAGGGTATTAAGAAGAACCAATTGATTACTATCAATGGTGAAATTATGGCGGTTGCCTTTATGGCTAACGCGCAGCACTTGGTTTACCGCAGCGATATGTTGGCAGAAGTTGGTGCTGAAGTGCCAACAACATATGAAGATATGCTAGCCACAGCTAAAAAATTGCGCGCTAATGGCATTGCAGAAAACCCCGTAGGTGGTGCATACGCAGCAGGCTGGAACTTGGCACAAGAATTCAACAACATGTTCTTAGGCTATGGTGGCGAACACTTTAAAGCCGGTTCTGCTGAAGCAAATGTGAATACCGCTGCTGGTGTTAATACACTGAATATGATGAAAGCGCTTAGCGAGTACATGAATCCAGACTTCCTAACTCATGATTCGAATGCAACCAACGCCGAATATCGTGCGGGCAACGTTGCTTTGATGAACATGTGGGGCAGCCGAGCGGCTACCTTGGTGACAGTTGATGGCGTTGCTGACGAAGTTAAGAATGGCTTCGCTATCGCTGGTCCGATGACTGTTGGTGGTGGTAGTACTCCAGCTTCTACCTTGTGGTGGGATGGTTGGACCATTGCCAAGAATATTTCTGACGCCGATGCTGAAGCAACCTTTATTGCCATGGCTAACGGAATTGCGCCTAGTCAGATGGATGCTGAAATGGCGCCTCTAGCGGTATGGTTGATTGATGGCTATGAGCCTACCGACAAAGCTAAGGGTGTATTTGCTGCCGCAGGTGCTGGCACTATCCCTTACCCAATGTTGCCTTATATGGGACTGTTGCACACAGCCATAGGCAATGAGTTGTCTGACTTTATGCAGGGCAAAGAAAGCGCCGAACAAGCGTTGTCTGACATAGAAGCGGCTTACACCGCTGCTGCTAAAGAGAAAGGCTACCTGTAAAGCTAGTTTAACTCCTAGTTCGGGGCGGCCTATAAGCTGCCCCTGTTTTTTTCAATATCTAGATTGGCTCTGTTATGAAGCATAAGACCTTCTTCTGGTTTATTCTGCCTACTGTTGCGGCAATGTTGTTATTTATAGCATTACCTATTGTATCGGTAGTCACCCAGTCCGTATTTACGTCCCATGGGGCCGTACTAATTGAAACGGAAAACTGTGGCCCCTTTGGTTGTAAAGTTGAAACCACCATTGACCAAAAAGCGACAGCCAAGTTGCGTGAAGAGCAGCCTTTGGGTAGGTTTTCAGGTTTAGATATTTATTTTGACCGAGGCCATCTGGCCGTCAATGAAGTAGCCCAAGCATGGCATGAGTCAGCGGGTGTTGGTGATTTCCTTGGTCAGCTTAATAACTTGCCCTTCTATCGGGCAATGGCGTTTACTCTTACCTTCACCTTTACGGTAACGCCACTAATGCTAGCCTTTGGTTTGCTGATTGCACTGTCGATCAATTCTTTACACCAGAAGCTTAAAGGCTTAGCTATTTTCTTTTCTTTGTTGCCTATGATTGTGTCGCCTTTGATTGGCTCGTTGGTGTTATTTTGGATGATCGATAGCCGCGGTATTTTAGGTAACGCTATTCAATGGGTGTTTAGTGATCCAGACTTGTCTTTAAAAGCATCCACATCTTTAACGTGGATGATGTTGATTGTTTACGGTATTTGGCATGCCGCACCCTTTTCATTTGTCGTGTTTTATGCAGGTTTACAGACCGTACCGCAAGAAACACTGGAGAGTGCCCGCATAGATGGTGCTTCCAAGTGGCAGCAGGTGCGTTATGTAATTGTGCCACACCTCATGCCGTTGGTTACGTTTGTGGCGCTAATGCAATTGATGGACAATTTTAGGGTATTTGAACCCATCGTTGGCTTTAATTCCGCAGCTCATGCTACCTCACTGTCCTGGTTTGTGTTTAATGATTTGTCAGGTGAAACAAGGCAGTTAAGTTCTGCTTCAGCTACCTCAGTATTAACTATTCTTGGCGTGGCTGTGTTGTTGACGCCAGTGTTAATCAGAACATGGCGTGACTTTACCGCTAAAAGGGCTTAATCAATGTTATTTGCAAAAAATAGTGGCTGGAAATTGCGTCTTTTTAATCGCAGCTTTGTTATTTTATGGCTGGTTATTGCGGCATTTCCGTTCTTATGGACACTTTGGGGTTCGTTTAAAGTTGAGCTGGATTTCTTTTCGAAGGAGGATTGGACATCGGCTTTGACAGGTGTACGAACGCTCGTTCAGCACGGTAGTACTATCACTGGTGATGGCTATCAGGGAGCTTGGATTGAGGAGGAGTTTTGGCGTGCTTCATTCAACACCATGTTGGTATGTTTTTTTGTTGTCATAACTTCTTTAACTATTGGGACTCTAGGCGGCTACGCGCTATCACGCTCTACGCATAATTATACTTTTTGGCTGCTGATCACGGCGCTTATTTTCCGTGCCATGCCACCAATCACATTGGTAGCAGGCTATTTGCTACCGTTTTTTGAATGGAACTTGTGGGGGCATTTAAGTACCACTGTTGTGGTGTTGGTAGCGATTAACCAACCATTTACATTATGGATGCTGCACAGTTTCTTTACCAAAATTCCAAAAGAACTGGATGAAAGCGCCAAGGTAGACGGTTGCACGCAGTTCCAAGCTTTCCGTCATGTAATTATTCCGGTTATGTGGCCTGGTGTAATCACCACGGGATTGTTTAGTTTTTTATTGGCGTATAACGACTTTGCTATTACGGCCATTCTATTAAGCAAAGAAAACCAAACTATGATTCCTAAAATTGCGTCCTTCCTTGGTACCACGCAAACAGAGGGTAATGTCATGTTTGCCGTAGCTGCTGTGGTGTCAGCCACAGTGCCGTTATTCCTATTGGTTATGTTCTTCCAACGCCAGATAGTAAGCGGTCTAACAGCGGGCGCTGTTAAGGGGTAATGCTGTGATTGAAAAGAGATGTATCAAGGAAGACACAAACAAAGCGGTATTTAGACAGTTTTGTGAGGCTCACCGTTATCCTGTAAGTGCCGATTTTGAACCAGCTTTGCATTGTTTTTATGCTGCTGATGCCGATATCAATGTGGTTCATCCATTTAATCAGCTGGCTGGGCCTAAGGCTTACCAAGAGAACTTTCTTCTACCATTGCAGGCCGCCTTTAGTAATTTGTCCCGGGCTGAATACATTGCTTTTGGGGGTGACTACGAAGGGGGTGAGTGGCTAACCTGCACGGGTTATTACAAAGGTTGTTTTAATAAACCTTGGATCGGTATTAAGCCTTCTGGAGAGATGGCCTTTTTACGCTTCGGTGAATTCCATCGTATGGAAAATGGCCAAGCGGTAGAGTCATATATTTTTTTGGATATACCTGAATTGATGATTGCTGGTGGTCAATGGCCCATTGAGGATGCCCCCGGCAAAACGCGTGGTTACACGGGGTACCTACCAGGTCCAGATAGTCAAGATGGCTTGGTGTGGCAAGATTCAGATCCAGATCATACGCAATCCTCTTACCAATTGGTTACGGATATGCTGCTGGAATTAGCAACCAAAGATCAAGCATGGCGTCCTTATTGGCATGAAGATATGTTGTGGTACGGTCCTGCTGCTTTTGGTTCTTTCGCTGGTTTGGAACAGTTCGCGTCATTTCAAGTACCATTCGAAAACACCTTTAGTGAATGGGTGGGCGGTGCGGTTGCAGGTAGTCAAACCCGGCACTTCACTCGCTTTGCCGATGGCGCTTATGTCTGTTCTGGTGGTTGGCCCTCATTAAATGCTGTGCAAGCAAAAACCTTTTTAGGGCAGCCATCGGAAGGTAAACGTTTGGTTATGCGTGTTTGTGATTGGTGGCGTCGAGAAGGTGATTTGCTGGTTGAAAATTGGGTCTTTGTCGACATTCCTCATGTGTTGCTGCAAATGGGCTATGACCTATTTTCTGAAATGAGCGAGGATAAACAATGAAGGGGACAAGGCCTGAACAGGCAGTGCTTAGCCGTGATACAGACAGGAGTAAAACGGCCGAAACACAACAGGTTATCGAGTCCATGGTTGATGGCCTTAATGACCACCGCATTACTGACATAGGTGAGTTCTTTAGCGCTGGCTTTAGCTGGATGGGTAATCAAGGTTGTGGCAAAAAAGTAGGTCTAAAGGAGTTTCAGGACAACTGGCAACAGCCTTTTCAAGCTGCTTTTTCAGATAAAGTTTGTATCGACGAAGCGCGTCTATATATGGGTGAGTGGGCGGCGGCTTTTGGTCGTCAGGAAGCGGTTCATTCTGGCTCTTTTATGGGGTTAGAGGCTACCGGCAAACAAGTCGAAATTCGTTACATGGACTTCTGGAAAGTGGTCGATGGTAAAATTGTAGATAACTGGGTGATGGTGGACTTTCCCTTCGTATTGGCGCAGTTAGGCGTCGACGTATTTAACGGAGAAGGTTGGGAAGCTTTTGATCGAGGCGAGAAACAAGCCCCACAACCTAGTGTGTAAGTTTGAGGTATATAGATTATGGCGATTGAATGGCTAAAAGCCGCCAAGGCAGATGCGGAGAAGGCGGCAGATGATGCAATGACACGAGAAGTAGTCGAACAAACCTTGGCTAAAATTGAGGCAGGTGGTGATGCTGCGGTACGTGAGCTTGCAGGTAAGTTTGATAACTACACTCCAGAATCTTTTCGTTTGCGCGAAGAAGAAATCAACAACATTATCGCCAAGGTATCTGAGCGCGATATGGAGGACATTAAATTTGCCCAAGAGCAGGTGCGTAACTTTGCTCAAGCGCAAAAAGACGCCATGCTGGATATCGAAGTAGAGCCTTTACCAGGTGTTATCTTGGGCCATAAAAATATTCCGGTGCAATCCGTTGGTTGTTACGTGCCTGGTGGCAAATTCCCGATGGTGGCGTCAGCTCACATGTCTGTGGCCACGGCTAGTGTAGCGGGTGTACCACGCATTATAGCTTGTACACCGCCGTTTAACGGCGAGCCTAATCCTGCCGTTATTGCTGCCATGCATTTGGGTGGCGCCCACGAAATCTATGTACTAGGCGGTATTCAAGCAGTTGGTGCTATGGCACTGGGAACTGAAACTATAGACCCCGTGCACTTATTGGTAGGTCCTGGCAACGCTTTTGTGGCTGAAGCCAAGCGCCAATTGTATGGGCGCGTTGGTATCGACTTGTTTGCCGGCCCGACGGAGACGATGATCATTGCTGACCAAACTGTCGACGCAGAACTGTGTGCTACTGATATTTTAGGACAAGCCGAACACGGCTATAATTCACCAGCTTGCTTGGTGACGAATAGTCGCCAGTTGGCGGAAGAAACGATGGCCGAAATTGAACGCATTCTCAAGATATTACCGACGGCCGATACAGCAGGGGTTAGTTGGCGTGACTATGGTGAAATCATTCTCTGCGATAGTTATGATGAAATGCTGGCAGTGTCTGAAGATAAAGCATACGAGCATGTACAGGTGATGACTGATCGTGATGATTGGTTTTTAGAAAATATGACTTGCTATGGTGGTTTGTTTTTAGGTGAACGTACCAATGTTTCTAACGGTGACAAGGTGATTGGTACAAACCATACCTTGCCGACCAAAAAAGCGGGCCGTTATACCGGTGGTTTATGGGTGGGTAAATACTTGAAAACCCATAGTTACCAAAAAATCACCACCGATGAAGCCGCAGTTAAGATCGGCGAATACGGTTCTCGACTGTGCATGCTAGAAGGTTTTGTTGGCCATGCCGAGCAGTGCAATATTCGTGTACGACGGTTCGGCAATAAAGACGTGCCTTATGGCACTGGGGCTGAATAGAGCCGCCGGGGATATTTTGTGGATAATAAGACTCTGATTCGGCCATTGCTGTTAGCTATGGCTGATTTTTCTACTGCTCAAGTGGTAGCAGAAATGCAACGGATACTGGCTCCTGAGTGTGTCGTTAAGATGGCCCATCCTTGGGGGCAGCTTATTGGCGCAAACGCTTTTTATGAGCAATGCTATCAAGGGCTTTTTGCCAGCTTGCCAGACCTAGAAAGGCGAGACTTTATTGTAATGCAGGGCACCTGTGATTATGGCCATGAATGGGTCGGCTGTGCTGGCCATTATATGGGCACTTTCGTTAAGTCTTGGCTTGATATTCCGCCTACGGGACATTTGACTTATTTGCGTTATCACGAATTCTATCGAATCGAAAATGGCGCGGTGGTTGAAATACAAGCAATTTGGGATGTGCCTTCGGTAATGATGCAGGCCAACGCTTGGCCCATGGCGCCATCACTGGGCTTGGAGTTTTGCATCCCAGGGCCTGGCACGCAGGATGGCCTGCACATAGTCAATGACCCAGCACTTGCTGATAAAAGTAAGGCACTAATCTTATCTATGTTGGCACATTTGATTAAACACCCAAGCCAAGGTGGCCCGGAAGTCATGCAACTTGAAGATTTTTGGCATCCAAGAATGAACTGGTATGGGCCTGCAGGTGTTGGTACCTCCAGAGGTATTGCGGGGTTTCGTAATTGGCACCAAATACCTTTCTTGTCTGCCATGCCAGACCGTGGCCAAGCTGAAAATGAAATGGTGCATCATTTTTTTGGTGATGGTCATTATGCTGCAGTAACCGGTTGGCCTAATATGAAACAAACGCTAAAAGCGGATGGTTGGTTAGGCATGATACCAAGTGGCACAGAAATAACTTTATGTAGTTTGGATTTTTGGCGTATCGAGGGGAAAAGGATACGTGAGAACTGGGTTCTGTTTGATTTGTTAGATATATACCGTCAATTAGGTGTCGATGTGTTGGCACGTATGCGGGAATTTAATAAAGTAAGGGTTCAAGGCAGTGTTTCATTCCCTGTAGGAGAGCGTTAATGCAATTACCCTCATCACCAAGCTTTTCATTGTCTGGAAAGCGAGCTTTAGTCACTGGGGCATCATCGGGTATAGGGTTAGCCTGTGCCGTTGCGTTGGCACGCGCTGGTGCTCATGTGACCGTCGCAGCAAGAAGGCTCGAACGACTTTCCGATCTAGTAAGCAGTTTGCATGCCGAGGGTTTAAGTGCTGAAGCACTCGAGTTGGATGTTAGCGATATTAAAGCGACGGCCACAGCAATCGCTCAAGCGGCTGATTTTGATATTTTGGTAAACAGTGCTGGTCTCGCTAAGCACACCCCAGCACTGGATACCTCAGTTGAAGATTTTGACCAGGTGATGGATATCAACTTGCGCGGCGCATACTTCCTCACACGTGAAGTGGCAAAGGGGCTGGTAACCGCTAAAAAGCCAGGCTCTCTGATAAATATAAGTTCGCAAATGGCGCATGTTGGAGGCGTTGATCGTGCTGTTTATTGTGCAAGTAAATTCGCTGTTGAAGGCTTCACCAAGGCTATGGCTATAGAGTGGGGGCCGCAAGGTATTCGCGTCAACACCGTATGCCCGACGTTTGTTAATACTGAGTTGGCGCAGCAGACTTTAAGTAACCCCGAACGTAAAGCGTGGATAGAGGAAAAGATCAAGCTTGGACGTATTGCTGACGTGCAAGACATTATGGCGGCAGTGATGTACCTAGCATCCGATGCCGCGTCTATGGTTACCGGCAGCAGCTTGTTGGTTGATGGCGGTTGGACGGCTGATTAATATGGCTAAAGTTACTTCTCAAGATGTTGCAAAACTCGCTGGCGTTAGCCAGTCTGCCGTATCGCGGGTATTCACCCCCGGTGCGTCCGTGTCGAAAGAAATGGCTGATAAAGTACGCCAGGCGGCCGATGAGCTGGGCTATCGGCCCAATATACTCGCTCGTTCTCTGATTACCGGCAATAGCCGTATCATTGGTGTCGTAGTTTCTTATTTAAATAACCAGTTTTATCCCGAGATATTGGAAATTCTCTCCGCTGAATTGCGCAAGCGAGGTTATCACCCGCTAATGTTTATGGCCTCAGAAAATGATGACATGGATGAGGTGATGTCGGAAATTTTAGATTATCAGGTTGATGGCGTAGTGCTGTTATCAGTGAATATGTCTTCGGCTTTGGCTGAGCGTTGTCGTGCCGCGAGCATTCCAGTTGTGCTGTTTAATCGTTATTTAGAAAAAGACCGTTTTCATGCTGTGACCACGAACAACTACGAAGGTGGCAGCAAGGTGGCTGAATTGTTCATCGCAGCAGGGCATCAACGCATTGGTTATATAGCGGGTTGGGAGGAAACTTCGACCCAACGAGATCGAGAAAAGGGCTTTGTGGACACCTTGAAAAAGGCTGGAATAGAACTGTTTGATAGGCAAGTGGGTAACTATAACTACGAAGAAACCATACAAGCCACACGCACCATGTTTACCAGCCAGGAGTATCCAGATGCGGTGTTCTTTGCCAATGATCATATGGCGTTTGCTGCCTTGGGTGTGCTCGAAAAAGAACTGGGTTTAAAGGTGCCAGAAGATGTATCGGTGGTGGGCTTTGATGATGTGCCTTTGGCGAGTTGGCCCGTGTTTAATCTCACAACCGTTAGGCAACCGGCAAAAAGCATGGTGGCTGAAACCATACGTTTATTATTCGATGTTGACAGCAATGCTAGTCAGCCTATACACATCGAAATTGATGGCCCATTAATGATTCGAAATAGCGCTAAAGTGCCACAAGGATATACATCATGATGCAAGGTTTTGATCCAAAATTTGAAGATTTTCCCGATTATATTCTTGGTATCACCAAAGAAATCTGGGAAGAGCGTGGTATTGCCACTTTGCACGATTACTATGGCAAAGACATCGTAGTACGTTCCCCAACTTCTGTTGTTGTAGGCAACCAAGGAGTGATTGGTGCCACCATGGCCACGTTAGCGGAATTTCCAGATCGCCAACTACTGGGTGAAGATGTTATCTGGAGTGGTAACGATCAAGAAGGTATGTTGTCATCTCACCGCATTGTCACCACCGCTACCCATTTGGGTGATGGTATCTATGGAAAGGCGACAGGAAAAACCCTTAAGTACCGGGTTATCGCCGACTGTTACGCCATCAATAATGTTATCACCGATGAGTGGCTGATTCGTGATCAGGGCGCTATTGTTAAGCAAATGGGTTGGGATGCCAAAACGTTTGCTTTGGATCAGATAGAACGAGAAGGTGGAGCCGAAAACTGTATTAAACCGTTTACGCCATCCATTGATAAGCCAGGGCCATATAAAGGCAAAGGCAACGATAATATATGGGGCCACAAATACGCCGAAATTATCACGGCCTTGATGAATGCTGATATGGCAGCGGTGGAAAGAGAGTACGACCGGGCTTGCAATGTGGTTTATCCAGGTGGCGTGGAAGGTATATCTTTTGCCGCAGTAGACCGTTTCTGGATGGGGCTGCGGGCTAGCTTTCCTAATGCCAAATTGACCATTGAACATCAGATAGGCCGTGAAGATCCTATGATGCCACCTCGGGCGGCCATCCGTTTTGGGTTACACGGCAAGCACGACGGTTGGGGTATGTTTGGCCAGCCTAGTGGCAAAGAGGTGTACATTATGGGTGCTGCTCATGCTGAATTTGGCCCATGGGGGTTAAGGAGAGAGTACGTGCTGTTTGATGAAACGGCCATTTGGAAGCAAATCGCTTTGCAAACAGGTTGACCTGCAAATGATAAAAGCGAAGGAGATACAACCTTGAGAACCCTGAATTTTTTCCCACGAGGCTAACTATGGAACAACCACAGATTGTACGTTATGGCGAATTGCAGCCATGTCGTTCTGCGTTTATTGACGCTCATACCCCGGGTTCAGATAAAAAAGAAAATTTCACTATTATTGGTGCCGGAGTGGCTGAAAGCGTGCATCAACATGTGCACATTAAGGCCACGCCCGGGTTTAATACAGGTGCAGCGGGTCAGCCCCCCAAGTGCTTTAATTCTTTGCATTATCACAATACCGCAGAAGTGTTTTTCGTCTTGAAAGGGCGCTGGCGTTTTTTTTGGGGCCAACACGGTACTGCCGGTGAGGTGATCATGGAAGAGGGTGACATTTTTAACATCCCCACTCGAGTGTTCCGGGGTTTTGAAAATGTAGGTACTGACTATGGCATGATCATGTCTGTTCTGGGTGGTGATGATTCAGGTGGTGGTGTGATATGGGCTCCTCATGTGCTTGATGCCGCACGGGATCATGGGCTGGTTTTAGCTGAGACAGGTGTATTGTACGATACCCAAAAGGGTGAGCAATTGCCGGATGGCGTGCGGCCCATGCCTAATCTAACCGAGGAGCAACTAGCCGAGATACCTGAAGTGCCTGCCTCAGTCGTGGTGCCAAACTATGTGCGTCGCTACTGGGATATGATGGCTCTGGCCAAGCACGAACCTTGTGATGTGATTAGTGCCACAGGCTTAATAAAAGATAAACCAGGATTTCAAGTAGAGCTGCTAGCGCGGACTTCGGTATCTTCTGACAGCTATGCTAACCCCCAGCATGAAGTGTTGGTCGTGATGCGTGGTCACTGGAAGTTGACCTGGGATGATCAGGAAGTTGTACTCAACCCTGGAGATACTTGTTGGGTGCCACCCGGCCTTGTCCATGCCATTGCAGCTTGTGTAAGCGGTGAAGCCAGCTTGTACCGTATTAGCAAAACAAACGACTCGGCAGGGCTTACTTGGTCAGGTGGTTAATTATAATAAGAGGCAACATTATGAGTAAGATTTTGGTTTCACATGTAGGTTCGCTACCCCGCAGTCAAGAAGTGGTAGATTTTATATTTTCCCGCGAACGTGGCCAAGACTACGACCGTCACGCTTTTGATGATTGTATGTCTGCCAACGTGGATACCACTGTGGCTAAGCAGGTCGCAGCGGGTGTCGACATCGTTTCTGATGGCGAAACATCTAAAATTAGTTATGCAACTTATGTGAAAGATCGGTATACGGGCTTTGACGGCGATAGCCCGCGTAACGCACCGGCGGACTTAAAGATGTTTCCTTCTTTTTTACAACGCTTGGCTGATGACGGGGGTACACCGCAGTATGCTAGGCCTATGTGTGTCGACAAGGTTATGTCTAAAGGCCAGGAGGAGCTGAATAAGGATATTGCTAACCTCAAAGCCGCCATGGTTAAAAATGGTGCGCAGCGTGGCTTTATGAATGCGGCATCGCCTGGTGTTATTTCTTTATTTTTACAAAATGATTATTACGCCACGCGTGAAGAGTATCTGGAAGCCTTGGCGAATGCCATGAAACAAGAATACGAAACAATTGTTGCTGCCGGTTTGGATTTACAACTGGATTGCCCCGATTTGGCGTTATCTCGACATATGTTGTTTAGTGACCTTAGTGATGATGAATTTATCAAGGTTGCCAATATGCATGTGGAGGCACTAAATCATGCCTTGCAAAATGTTCCTGAAGAAAAGGTTCGTGTGCATATTTGCTGGGGCAACTATGAGGGTCCTCATTGTTGTGATATTGGTATGGACAAGGTGTTTAATACCTTGATGAGCACTAAGTCTCGCTATGTGCTGTTTGAAACCTCCAATCCACGCCATGGCCACGAATGGTCAGTGTTTCAGGAACGTAAAAATGCAATTCCTGACAACAAAGTGCTGGTGCCTGGCGTGGTTGATACAACGACCAATTTTATTGAACACCCAGAACTAGTTGCCCAGCGGGTTCAACGTTTTGTTGATATTGTGGGGCGTGAAAGAGTTATCGCCGGATCGGACTGTGGTTTTGGTACTTTTGCTGGTTTTGGTGCTGTTGATCCCGAAATTGCTTACGCTAAGTTGGCCACCTTAGCTAAGGGAACCAAGTTGGTTTAATTTATGCTAGAACCCCTATTACTTTTACCAGGCATGATGTGCGATGCACGTTTATTTACGCCACAAATAGCTCATTTCGAAGCTGACCGAGAGGTAATTGTGGCCGATTTAACCGGCGCCGATTCCATTGCCGAGATTGCTCAGCAGGTACTGGCTAAGGCGCCTGACAGGTTCGCTATGCTTGGTTTGTCAATGGGTGGCATCGTAGCCATGGAAATCATGCGCATTGCCGCCCATAGGGTGACCCGCTTGGCATTGCTGGATACCAACCCAAAGGCGGAGCTTGAACAGACACAAGCGGCCAGAGAACCGCAGATGGAGAGAGTCAAAAATGGGGGGCTATACCGAGTCATGCAAGAAGAGCTTAAACCACGCTATCTGGCGGATGGCCCGCAAAAAAGAGATGTGCTTGATATTTGTATGGATATGGCAATAGATTTGGGCGAAACCGTATTTGTGCGACAGTCCAGAGCTTTACAAAAACGACCGGATCAGCAAATGGCGCTATCAAAGGTGGATGTGCCAACCTTAATTTTGATGGGAGAAGAAGATCAACTTTGCCCTTTAGATCGCCATCAATTGATGGCCGAGTTAATTAGTCATGCTCATTTGGTAATTGTCTCTAAGGCTGGGCATATGCCTTGTTTGGAGCAACCTATTGTTACCAATAAAGCAATTGATACATGGTTACAACAATGATATCTGAAAGCCTGTTAAAAAAATTACAACAAGTGGATACACCCACTGTTTGCAATGCCATTGAAGTGGCTCAAGGCAAACGCGGCTTTAATGCCTTTACTCGTGGCACTATGCTTAGTTCCGCACCTGAGTCCGGTTCAATAGTGGGCTATGCCCGCACGGCACAAATTGCGGCTAATGAGCCACCAACTGAAATGCCAGAAGTTATTAAAGCGCGACGTATGGCTTATTATAAACACATGTCTGAAGGCCCACGTCCTGCTTTGGCCGTGGTAGAAGATGTGGATTATCCTAATGCTGTTGGTGCCTATTGGGGTGAGATAAACACCACAGTACACAAAGGCTTTGGTTTGGGTGGTGCGCTTACCAACGGGGTGATGCGCGACCTAGGTGATCTGCCCGATGGCTTTCCAGTGATAGCCGGTTCCATTGGCCCAAGCCATGCATTTGTACACGTACGCACTATTGGTGAAACGGTAGATGTTTTTGGCATGAGCGTGAACGATGGGGATTTGGTTCACGCCGACCGCCATGGTGCTTTGGTGATACCCGATGATGTATTACCTGTATTGGAAGAATCCATTGATAAACTGCTAGCAACGGAAAAGCTAGTACTAGGGCCAGCCTGCGAACCCGGCTTTAACTTTGACAAATTCGAGGCTGCGTGGACAGCCTTTGAGAAAAGCCGTACCTAGGAAAAATGATGTTTCAAACCGCCAAACAGCTAGTTCGTGATTACTACCAATGTTTAGACAATGCCCAAGTGGATAACCTGTTTGCAGACAGCCAAACCTTCATAAGCAAGGATTATTTGTGGCGTGGTTATCACCCCTTTAACGAACAAACCGCTCATAGTGATGTAGTGGAACTGTTTTGGCAGCCTTTGCGTCAAGCTTTTAAACACCTGCAACGACGTGAAGATATTTTCATGGCTGGTAATAATCGCTTGTCTGATAGTGATGGTGGTATTTGGGTTGTGTCCATGGGGCACCTTATGGGGCTGTTTGATGAAGCTTGGTTAGGCATTCCATCTACAGGCAAGATGACCTTCTTACGCTACTGTGAATTCAACAAGGTGGTTGATGACAAGATAACCGAAACGGCCATGTATTTTGATATTCCCCATGTCATGATGCAGGCTGGACTGCAGCCATTTCCCCCTATGACAGGAGCTCAATTGGTGCAACCCGGCCCGATGACACACATGGGTCTGATGTATGATGCGGTTGACACCAGTGAGGGAGATAAAACCATTGCCGCCATCGACTTTATGGTTACAGATATCAAGAATTGGGATCAGGATATGACCCTCGAAGAGGAGCTGAGGCGCAGTTGGTGTGAAGATATGATCTGGTGGGGGCCTAGTGGAATTGGTGCCACCTATACCATTGAACGCTATGCTAAACAGCATTCAGGACCGTTTAGAGCGAGCTTTAAAGATCGTATTTTCAATGGCCATATTTGCCGTGTGGCAGAAGGTGAGTTTGGTGGCTTCTTCGGCTGGCCAAATCTGACTTTAGAACCCACTGGCGGTTTTATGGGCATGCCTGCAACTAGCAAACCTGGTGATATGCGAGTGATTGATATATATCGTCGGCAAGGTGATAAGTTGGCAGAAAACTGGGTCTTTATTGATCTTCTCCATTTCTGGAATCAACAAGGTCTTGATATTCTTGGCCGAATGGCCCAGGTGCCACGTACTTAAGGTAATCGAATATGTCTCATAATAGTCCGCTACCTGTTTATGATGATTTCCCCCTGCAAAGCTACGATAAGCTTCGCTACCCTGACACAGACAGACAAGGGCATGTAAACAACTCCTTGTTTTCCACCTTTCTGGAAACAGGCAGGGTGGAGTTGATGTCTCACCCTGATAGTTTATTAACTTGTGATGGTTGTACTTTTGTTATTGCTAGTCAAAATCTAGATTTATTAGGAGAAATTAACTGGCCCGGAACGGTTGAGACGGGTACAAAAGTATTGAAAGTGGGCAACAGCTCAACCACTTTGTATCAAGCAATTTATCACCTTGGTAAGTGCGTTGCCGTGGCTGAGACCGTGATTGTACAAATGCATGAAGCTACCAGAAAATCACATCCTTTATCCAACTATGCAAAGGATGTTTTGTCTCAGTATGTTGAAGCTGAATAGCGTTTTCCCACTCATTTCTATCATGTCAATACGAAAGCGAAGAGCTGAATCGTCACCAATTTACTAGACATTCTTTTACCTCATTTTGATCAGCCTGCATTCTTCAACTGGGCTGTTACATATTCTGTGTGCTCAATATCCGGCTCGGTTGGTGAACATGGATCTTCATCATTCTCCACCATTTCTTCAATTCTCCTCCAATATCACTTTGTTGATTTGTAGTTCAATAGAGGCATAACAAGTAAAAGGAGAATTGTTATGTTGTCCACCTACACGCACCACGCCAAAGAGCGCAGTCAGCAGCGCGCCATTAAACCTTTAGAAACCGAATTGTTACTCATGTACGGCGAACAGCGCTATCTCGGTGATGGCATGAATTACTGGGTGTTGGGCAAAAAGGGCATGAAACGCCTGAAACGGGATGTAAAAAAACTCATTCAACATCTGGATCAATTGCAGAATCGATTTGTGGTTGATACAGAAGACGGTGTCATTATCACCGTGGGGCACCAATATAAGCGTCCTAAAATTCACATTTAATTTGCTTAGATCAAGGCCTACGGTATTGAGGAAGTTTTCCTATATAAGTGGGCAGTTATAACACTGCTAATGTGGGCGGCTATTTTTATAGGATACGGTTTTACCAAGGTAGGTAGTTATGTTTCAACAACTGTGGGCTGTGCCCAAGGCACAACTAGTCATAGGCCTTATGACGTTATTATTAACGGCGTCAATCCACGCCAAAGATGCGGTGGATGATCTGCACGTTGCACAGCTATCAAGGCCTGATCAGGGCGGCAAGCCAGCGGTTTGTGTGAATTTAAATTACCAGATAAATGGGAGTCACTCACACATAGAAGATTATGTGCGCTTGGAGTCTGCCAGCGTAAAACTGGCAACGATTAAAACCAAACACAACGTGTCGATGCAACTGCGTGATAACCAGCTTTGCTTGGGCCAACTAAAACATGGGCGTTACTATTTGCTCACTCTCAGGGACGGTTTGCCGCTGGAAAATGATCAGTATTTGGAAGAGGACTATCGCTACCGGTTTTATGTGCAAGACCGTAAGCCAAAGGTCAGCTTTCAAACGGCGACCTTTGTCCTGCCAACCAACGAATCCCCATTAGTGCCGGTTAAAGTTGTGAACTTCGATGAAATCGATGTGCAGGTATACCGGCTTTCACCAGAGCAAGTTCAGCAACGCATGATTAGCGAACGCTTCTTTGAATCATTAAGGGGTTACGATTTCACATATTGGCGCAAACACGTGCAGTTAATTGGTGAAACCAAGGTTCAGTTAGATACGGACAAAAACGTTGAAAAAACGTTTAACCTAGACCTATCTGAAGTGATGGCCAACCAACTCCCAGGTGCCTATTTCATTACCATCCCTACCAGCCAGAGTAAGTGGGATCACTGGCCTATACAAAGGCTTATCTATACCGATACGGGGCTAGCTAGCTTACAAGGTCTCGATGGTTTGCACGTTTATGCCCGCTCATATCAAACCGCTGAACCAAAACAAGGAATTGAACTGGCCTTAATGGGGCGGAATCATGATGTGCTTGATACAGCCACTACTAATGCGATGGGCAAGGTGGTATTTAGCGGCCCACTTATGCAAGGTAAGCATGGCCATGAACCGGCACAGGTGCGTTATCTCAGCGACAGTGGTGACTATGCCGTGCTTAACCTCACTGGCCCAAAGCTGGATGTTTCCGATAGGCCCGTGGCTGGTGCTGCTGCACTGCAAATGCTGAATGCCTATTTGTTTTCTGAGCGTGGCGTTTACCGCTTGGGCGAGCCTATTGTGATTACAGGTTTGGTGAGGGACAAGCACCTTAAAGCCATTGCCCATATGCCACTGATCTTGAGAGTTGTGCGCCCCAATGGTGATGTGGCTCTGACCAAACGCATTACCCAGTTAACCCATGGTGGTTTCCAAGAGCGTATGCTGGTGCCTACTAGTGGCCGGACGGGCCAGTGGGAGGTGGAGCTAGCCATGGCGTCAGACCAACCAGCACTTGGTTCAATGACGTTTGAAGTAGCTGATTATGTACCTGAAACAATCAAGGTTGAATTGTCTAGAACCGATGATGTATATATTAATGACCCCTTTAAAATCAACCTGAAAAGTGACTATCTGTATGGTGCTGCAGCGGAAGATTTAGTGGTTGAAGGTAGTGTGGCTGTGGCGCAAAATCGCCGTCTGTTTGGACAATTCAAAGATTATGTTTTTGGCTCCCAAGAGGACTTTAAAACTGATTTGTCACTGTTGGAAGAGGTGAAAACCAACCAAGATGGCCGTGCAGAAGTGGTGCTCCCCAGCAATTTGTTGGAGCGCAAATGGCAACAGCATGCCTTGCAGCTAAATGTGCGCCTAAAGGTAATTGAACCAAGTGGTCGGCCGGCTACTCGCGCCCTCACGCTGCCTGCGCTGCAGTTTCCATCCTGGGTGGGCATCAAGGCGCCAGCCAACTACCCAGTTTATGATCGTAAAAAACCGGTCATTTTTAATGTGACCGCCATTACCGATACCCAAGAGCGAATACCTGACGCTAAACTGCGTTATCAGTTGATTAAAGAGGATTGGGACTACCACTGGTATTACAACAACAACCGTTGGCAGTACCGGGTGAACAAGTTTGATGATGAAATGGTAACTAAGGGCAACCTTGCTACTAACAATGAGGGCTTGGCATCTATTGATTTGGGAACGCTCAATTGGGGGCGTTACCGCCTAGAAGTAATCAACAGCCAAAGTGGCCAAACTACTCAACTGGCCTTTAGAAACGGTTGGTGGAATGCCGATGGCTCCCAATCAGCCATGCCTGATAACGTAAAACTAGCACCCTCTCAAAAGTCCATAGAGGTTGGCGATGCATTTAGTGTAAAGGTAGAAGCCCCCTATGCAGGCAAACTGCATTTAGTGGTAGCCAATGATCAAGTGATTGAAGAGCAGATTGTTGCATTGCCCCAAGGCGCGACTGAAATCAACCTGATAGCCAAAGAGACATGGGGCCAGGGGGCCTACCTACTTGCTAGCGTGTACCGCCCTGGTCAAGATCATGTGGGCCCAGCGAGGGCGATTGGTATCAACTACGTGAAGCTTAATCGTCCAGAACTGCACGGGCAGGTTAGTATTGAGGCACCGAAAATCGTGAAGCCCAATGAACCAGTCGCAATTAAACTGGCCACAGATTTGCCTAAAGGCAGCCAAGTAATGCTAGCGGCAGTTGATGAAGGGATCTTGCAACTGACACGTTATGATAGCCCTAACCCAGCTCAATGGTTCTTACAAAAACGCCGGTTGGGTGTGTCTTTGCGAGACCTGTATGGCCACCTGATACAGCAAAAACAAGGAGAAGTGATACGCATGCACTTTGGTGGTGATGGTGACACAGGCGCGCCCACCGCACCACCTATGGATACCTTTGTAAAGCCCGTAGCCTTAGTCAGCAAACTAGTGGCGGTGGATGCGGCAGGCAGTGCCACTATTGAATTGGATTTCCCCCAGTTTAATGGACAGGTGCGCCTAATGGCTGTGGCTTTTGACGATATGGCTATGGCGGCATCTGATGGTTCCATGATGGTCCGTAACCCTATTGTGGTGCAGCCCACTTTACCGCGGTTCTTGGCTTTGAACGATACAGCTGAAATGGGCCTGAGTTTACATAATATAGAACTGCCCGAAACGGATGTTACTCTGCAATGGCAAGTGTCCAGCGGCCTCAAACTCGATCAAAGCGTCACCAAGGTGCGGCTAGCCAAAGACCAACGAAAAGACATTAGTATTATGCTAACTGCCCTGCAACCAGGAACAAACAATGTCACCTTAACGGTCTTGGTAGAAGGCAAAACACCACAAGTGCATCACTGGGACATGACGGTGGTGTTCAATCGTTTTGTAGAAACCCGTACTCAACAAGTGTTTGCTGAAGCGGGTGAGAGAAAAGTGCTAATGAGCTTAGTAGGCGACCTTGAAGAGCCAAGTCGGCGCTTGAGTTTAGTAGCCACAGACCAACCAAATGTGCCAGCCAAGTGGTTGGCAGACTCTTTGAGTCGTTACCCGTTTGGATGCTTAGAGCAGACCACCAGTAAAGCTTGGCCCATGCTTATGTTGGATGAAAAACGTGATGGCATCAATACAGACAAACGCAACCAGCGCATCAGCCAAGCCATAGGTCACTTGGCCACCATGCAACTGCATGATGGCAGTTTTAGCCTTTGGCGCGGTGGCCGTTATCGCCAAGAGTGGTTGAGCATGTATGCTACCGAGTTCTTGATGGAGGCCGAATCTAGGGGCCACCCAGTGCCATCATCGATGCTCAAACAAGCACAGAACTATGTGAATAACTATTCGGGGAGCAACCAGTCTGCTTTAGCTTACGCGTATTATTTGCAAGCTAGACAAAATCAACTGGATCCTGGAGATCTGCGTTACTTCGCACGCAAAGCAGTGCGTTCAAATTATCGGCCTCAGATTTATGTTCACCTGATTCAAGCTGCTGATATGTTGGGTCAATCCCAACTTATTAAACCCTTAGTGGATGCTAGTGATCACAATGGTGATAGGCATTGGAGTCGCCGGGACTACGGCACTGAAATCCGAGATAAAGCCATGGCGACCCGTGCCATGTTGTCACTTAGTTATGTTACAAGTGAACAGCAACAGGCTGCGTTTGAGTCCGTTCAAAAGCTATTTCAACAAGCCCAAGAAGCACGTTGGTTGAGCACTCAGGAAAAAGCTTGGCTGTTACGTTTGGCCGACGCCCTAGGTGAAACGAAGGTGCTTTCTGGTCAGCAAGCTATTAGTTTGGATTTTCAGGATATGTTGCTAGGCGAAGCGGTTGATTACCTTGTGGAGCAAAATAATGTCAGCAGCTTTAAAAATAAATCACAGCAGCCCATGTACTTATCGTTTACCGCCACGGGTATTAACAAGAAATTGAGCGATAGCCAAGGCTATAACGGCATGGCCCTGCAAACTCATTATTACGATCTGCAAACTGGGCTGGAAATACAACTGGATGAGGTGCCAATCGGCACGGAAGTGCTGGTGCGCCATAAAATCACGCTTGGTAATGATCGTGATGTCGAGCTCTCCCTAGAGGCCCCGTTACCTGCAGGCTTTGAGTTGGAAATACCACGCTTATCTGGTGAGCGCCCAGAAGTGAGTCGTTTAAAGCACACCGCGCCGACTTTTCAGGAGTTCCGCGACGATCGCTATTTGGCCGCATGGAGCCTAAAAAGAGGCAAGCGTAGCCTCAATAAAGGTGACTCGACCATTGCCTACGTGATGCGGGCCATAACGTCAGGCAAGTTTTTGGTGCCAGCGGCTCGCATAGAAGACATGTATCGGCCCCTTTACCGAGCCAATACGGCGGAACGCTATGTAACCATTCACAAA
Organism: Gammaproteobacteria bacterium; assembly: GCA_024230095.1. Classification (GTDB taxonomy): domain Bacteria; phylum Pseudomonadota; class Gammaproteobacteria; order Pseudomonadales; family Balneatricaceae; genus Njordibacter. The sequence goes on from JAAERS010000319.1 coordinate 21,832, forward strand.
TAGTGGGTGGCAAGAAAATGTTTATGTGGCTTCAGAAAAGTTTCCTAGGAAATTTCTTCTTTGTGACCTTGGCACTTGGTATCTGGTTGTGGGGCTGGCTGCACGCTTACGTGGGGCCGGTGGACCACACTAGGCTGTCTTATTCTACCTACTTGCTGGATGATCAGGGTGACCTGTTGCATGTGTTATTGGCAAAGGACGAACGCCTGCGCATTAAAACCACTCAAGCTGATGTGGATGGTCATTATCTCAACCTGCTATTAGCCTATGAAGACCAACGTTTCTGGCAACATAGTGGAGTAGATTGGTTAGCTATGCTGCGCGCCATGGTGCAACTGGCCGCTAATGGCCGTGTGGTATCGGGTGCTTCAACCCTCACCATGCAAGCCGTACGCCTGATGGAACCCAAGCCAAGAACTATTTTCAGCAAGTTAGACCAGATGCGCAAAGCGATCGCCCTTGAGCACCAATTTAGCAAAACCGAAATTCTACAAAAATACCTTACCTTGGCCCCCTTTGGCGGCAATGTAGAAGGTGTGAACGCAGCCAGTCTGGTGTGGTTCAACAAGTGGCCACAAGACTTAACTCCTGCGCAAGCAGCGTTGTTAGTAGCACTGCCCCAATCCCCCGAATCCAGACGACCTGACCGATTTCCCAATAGGGCCAAGCAGGCAAGAACCAGCGTGCTAAACCGTGTCTTGGAAAAGGGCATTATTAATGCCGATTACCTCGACACAGCCAACCTTTCTCCTATACCAACTAAGCAAAATAAACTCGCTAAATTAGCACCTCATTTAGCTTGGTATAGTCACAACAATAGCGCAACTACAAACCAAATTGGCGGCAAGAGTAACCCCAACACCAGCATTGATGCCGATTTGCAAATTCGCTTAACCAATTTAGCTACAAACCAGCAACTCGCAGTGGGGCTAAATATGGCCCTGCTTGTTGTGGACAATCAAACAGGTGCAGTAAAAGCCTATATAGGTAGCCAAGACTACTTAGATTTTAATCGACACGGTGCGGTGAACTATATCCATGCTATTCGCTCACCAGGCTCAACCCTAAAACCATTTGTTTATGGCCTGGCCCAAGCCTATGGCTTGGTTCATTTCAATACCATTATTGACGATGGTGAAACCAATATTGGTGGTTATCGGCCTAAGAATTTATCCAAAACCTTCCACGGTGAAATTACCCTGGCAGAAGCCCTGCAGAGATCATTGAACGTACCCGCGGTAAAAGTCATGCATCGTTATGGTCCAGATCGATTTGTGGGCCAGCTGGCGGCGGCGGGCATACCACTACAAAACGCCCATGGCCTCCCCGTAGCTCTGGGCGGCGCTGGTATTAGCCTGTATGAACTCGTGCAGCTCTATACGGCGTTGGGGAATCAGGGCCTTGTGCAAACAATTACCCCCCATAAGCCAACTAACACCGCCTCAATCCGCCTTTTGCCAGCCACAACAGTCGCTCAATTAAACTGGATATTGGGCAACAATAAAGGGGCAGCGGGGCGTTTGCATGGCCGCCATGGTCAGCAAGCTATAGCCTATAAGACCGGCACCGGCCCTGGCGGCAGCGATGCCTTAGCGCTAGGCACTAATGGCCGCTATACCTTTGGCGTTTGGGTGGGCACTCCCGATGGCTCTCATGTAGCAGGTAACACAGGCCTAAGTGCTGCCGTGCCGATTATGAATCAGGTAATCGATCAGTTGCCGCAAGGTAACCTAATAACACAACCCATCAGTACAGCGCCATTGGCCCTTACCAGCTTTGAAAAACGTCACAACGACCTAAATGTACGCTACCCCGTGACAGGTAGTATTGTGCATTTAAAGCGCAATGGACTGCGGATGCCCTTAGACATAGAAAACGCAGACTATCCCATTTGGGTAAGCCTCAATGGCCAGAGTATGCAGCAAATAACCACCCCTAACACCAGCCTAACATTGACCGAAAAAGGCGGCTACAAGCTCACCATTGTCGACAACAAATACCAATCAGCTGTCATTAGCTTCTATGTAGAATAAAGACCGTGAGCATCTTCACGATCTTCCATTTTGTTTGGCTAATTGCTCCCAGTTCTGTGGACCATTTTAAGGTTTAATAAAGGGCATAAGTAAGAGGAGGACATCCATGTTGACACAAAACCTAATCAACCTAAAAAGCTTAGACGACGTATCAAACGATTCGGTTACCGTTTCCGAATTGCTTATGGCTTATGGCGACTGCATACCCATTGGCGAAGAAAAGTGCTACTGGAGTATTGGCCAGGCCGGCGTTGGGCAACTACAAAGCTCGTTGAGTCATATGCAACTGCAACTGGATTGGCTAAAGACGTTATATTTGATTAGTAGTGCGGATGGCGGAGTGGTGAGTATCGGGGTTCGGCAGTTTTTTTGATCTCGATTCAAAAACCCATTATTTAGGAATAATTCTTATATTTTTCCTCTGAAATTTTACGAGTGATGTGATTAGTTTAGGGGATAGTTAAACTGGCCCGGCACGGTGGAAATGGGTACTCGTGTTGAGCGGATTGGTAATAGCTCAGTCAGCCTTTTTTAGGGTTTTTTTCAGAATGATCGCTGTGTCGCTAGGGCCGAGAGAGTTATTGTGCAGATGAATGAATTGACACGTAAATCCCTTCCATTAACGGTGTACTGTAGAGAAGTTTTGAGACAAACGGCGATTTAAACTTAGTCCGGGCTTATGTGGCGCGTTGAAAGCATAATCAACCGGCCATTTATCTGACATTCATTGCCTCTTTGCTCGTGTTTTGTTTTGTTATGGGCCGAAACTTGGGCTGACTAAAAATATTTTCATACATCAAATCAAGTCCCTAAACTCATTCCCATGATGCCTTTTTGGTTCATTGTTGAGGATGAATATCATCATTTTACTGGTTGTACCAGCACTTCTATAGGCTAAGGCAGATCCAAATCAATAGGGCGAGTGTTAATCGGAAAATGCAATATCATGCATTGACACCACTTTCTTCAGCGGTATTATAATGCATAATGTGTGAATAAATGATGTTCATATGGTTTGGCGTTAGTTGCATAGCTGCCTTCCTTAGCTGTCCAATAATCAGTTAGTTCTATTGTTCAGAGTAAGTACATTTCGCTTTGATCTTACTTGGGATTAAGCAGAAATTTTTGATAGCGCGCTATCTGCTTGGGAAAGCGATCTTCTTAGTAATAGCCAACAGCCAAACATTACTGGTAAAGAAAACGTCTCAGTTTCCCCTACCCAACGGAGAAATGCCGGTTACGCGCGGATAACAGAATAAAAACTAACAAAATAGTTAATAAATATAAAAAAAGGAAGATGGAGATGGTGACTAACTACAGCATTACAGATCACAACGTTGTGCCGCCAAAAATCACAATACCTCGGGAATATAATGCAGCCTTTGACTTGCTTGGAAGAAATTTAGATGCAGGTCGGGGAAGTAAAATCGCCTATATCGATGATCATGGGGAAATCACCTATGCTGACTTAGACAAACGCTCAAACAGGTTTGGCTCAGCTTTAGCCAGTATCGGTATACAGCAAGAACAGCGGCTACTCATTTGTGCTCAAGATTGCATTGACTGGCCTGTCGCTTTTCTTGGCGCAATTAAAGCGGGTGTAATTCCAGTGGCCGTTAATACGCTTTTAACGTCGGGCGACTATGCGCATATGTTAAGTGATAGCCGGGCGAAGGTTGCGGTAGTGTCCCCAGATCTTCTGCCGGTGTTTAAACAACTGCAGAAGCAAATCCCAACACTGGAAAAGATTGTTGTCACCGGGGCCGAACAAATGGATGCTGACCTGTCGATCTGTGCGCTTGAAAGCGATGGCACTAGTGCATACGGCGGGGTAGAAACAACTAAAGACGATGCCTGTTTCTGGCTTTATTCTTCCGGCTCCACGGGGGCGCCAAAGGGCACGGTGCACCTTCATTCAAGCATTATACAGACAGCGGAATTATTTGGTCGCCAAGTTTTGGAAATCAGTAGTGAGGATGTTATTTTCTCAGCCGCTAAACTGTTTTTTGCTTACGGTTTGGGTAATGCACTAAGTTTTCCGCTGGCCTTTGGTGCCACTACCATACTGATGGCTGAAAGACCCACTCCTGAAGCTGTATTTAGACGTTTACTAGAGCATAAGCCGACCCTGTTTTTTGGTGTGCCCACCTTGTATGCAGCCATGCTGGCTTACCCCACCCCACCTCAACAATCTGATTTGTCTATGCGTATATGTATTTCAGCTGGTGAGGCATTGCCCGAGGATACCCAGTCTCGCTGGCGGGAATTGACGGCCACGGATATTATTGATGGCATTGGATCTACTGAAATTCTTCATGTCTTTTTATCTAATCGGCTACATGATATTGCCCCAGGAACGACGGGCAAGCCAGTTCCAGGCTACGAGTTAAGGCTGGTCGACGTTAATGATCAACCAGTTGCCCCTGGTGAGATTGGTGATTTAGTCATCAAGGGGCCAAGTGCGGCGGCTAACTATTGGAATAATCGATCCAAAAGTATTGCTACTTTTCAGGGGGAGTGGACCCGCAGTGGTGACAAATACTCTATAAATGAAGATGGTTACTACGTTTATGCCGGTCGATCTGACGATATGCTCAAAGTAAGTGGCATTTATTTGTCTCCCGCAGAGGTAGAAGCCACTTTGATCAAGCATGCCGCCGTGTTGGAAGCCGCTGTGATTGGCGCAGCGGATGAAAATGGGCTCATAAAGCCGAAAGCTTATATAGTACTGCAACAGACCGCATCCGGTTCAGAGGCGCTAAAAGAGGAACTAAAACAATTCGTGAAATCAGAGTTAGCGCCCTATAAATACCCTCGCTGGTTTGAATTCATAGAGGAACTACCAAAAACAGCCACCGGAAAAATACAACGATTTAAATTGCGAGAGCTCAATAGATGAATAGCTTTCTTCAAGTTAATGGTGCGCAACTTGAAGTCAGTGTTTGTTCTCCTAAGGTAAATCAAGACCAAGAAATTGCGGTCCTGTTACTTCATGAGGGCTTGGGTTGTGTGGCCTCGTGGAAAGATTTTCCACAACAGTTGGCGTACGCATTGCAACTGGATGTCATAACCTATAGTCGTATTGGTTATGGAAATTCATCTCCTGTGGATGTGCCGCGGCCGTTGACCTATATGCATATTGAGGCTCAACAGTGGTTGCCTGGAGTCGTGGCGCAACTGCCATATAATCAGTTTATCTTGATTGGGCATAGTGATGGGGGCTCCATTGCGCTCATATATGCAGGTTCAGCGTCTCAGAAAAATTTATTGGGCGTGGTGACGCTAGCGGCTCATGTACACAATGAAGCGCTTTGTGTAACGAGTATTGAAAAAGCCCGACAAGCCTACATGCATGGAGACTTGCGAGCCGGCTTGGCGCAATACCATGGTGCAAATGTGGATGGTGCTTTTTGGGGTTGGAATCAGGCTTGGTTAGACCCTGATTTTATGCGTTGGAATATAGAAGAATACCTGCCATGTATTAGGGTGCCGGTACTTGTAATTCAAGGAGATGATGATGAGTATGGTTCGGCCAATCAAGCGCAGACAATTGCAGCGTGTGCTGGATCGCATACCGAAGTGTTAATGATTCCAGATTGTCGCCATTTAATTCATCGCGATGCCCCGGCGACTTTGCTCAATGCACTTCAACAATTTATCAATTCGCTGCTGGGCTAGTTATTTTTGGGTAACGTTTGCGTGCCGGCCACCCATTGTGTTGTTACATATAGTGCCTGATATTTAGAGGAGAGTCCCTGTTTTGCGGTGCTGAACAGGTATAATATTGCATAATTCAGTTGCAAACTCACAAAAAGAGAAATATAGTGCATTTTCGGTGATATAAATATAATAAGCGGGAGACCATATTTAATGATCGATTTCCAAACTAATCCAGCCAAGTATAAACATTGGAAGCTGGAATTCGATGGTGATATTTCTCGCTTAATTATGGATGTCACACCAGATGCGACACTAGCTGCTGGTTACCAACTCAAAATGAATTCCTATGACCTAGGAGTGGACATTGAGTTATATGATGCGCTGCAACGACTGCGCTTTGAGCATCCGGAGGTGAAAACAGTTATTGTCACCTCCGCTAATGACAAAATTTTTTGTGCCGGTGCGAATATCACTATGCTGGGCCTTTCTTCTCATGCCCATAAAGTGAACTTCTGTAAGTTCACTAATGAGACTCGAAACTCCATCGAAGACGCCAGTCAAAATTCAGGCTTGAAGTTCCTCTGTGCTGTTAACGGCACCGCCGCTGGTGGCGGTTATGAACTGGCTCTGGCAGCGGATGAAATTTATTTGGTAGATGATGGCAGTACGGCTGTTTCCTTGCCAGAAGTTCCCTTATTAGCGGTATTGCCTGGTACTGGTGGTCTAACACGTGTGGTGGATAAACGTAAGGTGCGTCGTGACCGGGCTGATATTTTTTGTTCAATTGAAGAAGGTGCCGCTGGCCAGCGGGCTGTAGATTGGCGCTTGGTTGATGCGGCAATTCCCAAATCCAAATTTAATGAGGCGGTTGCCCAGCGAGCCATTGAACTGGCTAAATTGAGTGACAGACCTGGCGGGGAAGGCTGCCAGCTAGGTCCGTTAACCCGCACTATAACCGCCGACGCCCTAAAATATTCTACTTTGTCGGTAGATATCAATCGTGATCAGCGTGAAGTCACTATTACACTGCAAACTGAAGACCTGATTGTACCTGCTGATGCACAATCAGCGTTAGCTCTGGGCGATCAATTTTGGCCGTTGCGCTTAACACGAGAGTTGGATGATGCGATTTTGCACCTTCGTACCAACGAAACAGAACAGGGTGTGCTGATATTTAACACCAAGGGCGATCTTGATGCGGTGATGGCGGCGGATGCGTTTTTGCAGGCCCATGCCGAGCATTGGTTTATCCGTGAGGTGCTGGGATATTGGAAGAATGTGATGAAGCGTGTAGATCTTTCCTCACGGACGATTCTTACGCTCATTGAGCCAGGTAGCTGTTTTGGTGGTTTTGTCGCCGAGCTTATATTTGCCGCTGATCGGGCCTATATGCTGGAGGGGCAGTTTTATAACGATGACCGCCCAGCGCCTGTGGTGCAGTTAAGTGAACTTAGTTTTGGTGCACTGCCAATGAGCAATGGTATAACCAGATTAGAAACACGTTTCTTGGGCGAACCCGAGTCGGTCGATAAGGCCAGAGCCTCTATCGGCCAAACACTGGCGGCAATCAGAGCCAATGAACTGGGGATAATTACTGATGCACTGGATGATATTGATTGGGAAGAAGATGTGCCAATGGTGATAAAAACCAGGCTGGGTTACTCGCCGGATGCTTTAACTGGTTTGGAGGCCAACTTGCGTTTTGCGGGCCCAGAAACCATGGAAACGAAAATATTTGGTCGACTTACGGCATGGCAAAACTGGATTTTTCAGAGGCCCAATGCTGTTGCTGAGGGAGGCGCGCTGAAATTGTATGGCACCGGCACGCGTCCCGTTTATGATTTCCATCGAGTGTGATTCGTTAAAAGGTTGGAGAGAAAGAAATGAGCACTGAAAATGTTCGCGTAGAAGTTGATTACAATGCATCGATTCCAAACAATGTAGCACTGGCTGAAGACCGTCGCTTGCTCAAGGCCCTTGAAGAGTGGCATCCCCAATACTTAGCATGGTGGGGTGATATGGGACCAGAGGGCTTTAATGACAAAGAGGTCTATCTAAGAACAGCCGTGGGTGTTGACCCGAAAGGCTGGGCGGTTTTTGATCATGTCAAAATGCCTGACTACCGCTGGGGCATCCTATTGGCGCCCAAAGTGGAAGGCCGCACAATCCCATTTGGCAAGCACAAGGGGGAACCCGTTTGGCAGGAGGTTCCTGCTGAGTACCGGTCAATGCTGCGCCGACTGATTGTTATTCAAGGTGATACTGAACCAGCCTCTGTTGAACAGCAGCGTCATTTGGGTGCTACGGCGCCTTCTTTATATGACATGAGAAACTTGTTTCAGGTAAACGTTGAAGAGGGGCGTCACCTGTGGGCCATGGTTTATTTGCTGGTCAAATATTTTGGCAAAGATGGCCGCGAAGAAGCAAAAATGATGCTGCAACGCCGTTCTGGCAACGAAGATTCGCCGAGAATTTTGGGGGCATTTAACGAAGAGACACCAGACTGGTTGTCATTCTTTATGTTTACTTACTTCACTGATCGCGATGGCAAAATGCAATTGGAATCGCTGGCCCAAAGTGGTTTTGACCCGCTTTCTCTTTCCTGTCGTTTTATGCTGACCGAAGAAGCGCACCATATGTTTGTCGGTGAGTCGGGTGTAATGCGAGTTCTTGAACGTACTTGCGAGGCGATGAATGAAGCCGGTATCACCGATCCATATGACGTTGAGGCCATACGCAAAATGGGTGTGATTGACCTGCCTACAGTGCAGCGTAAATTAAACTTCCATATGTCAGTTACACACGACCTGTTTGGTTCTGAATTATCTACTAACGCCGCATCGGCCTTTGAGGCTGGCTTGAAAGGCCGCTTTAAGGAAGAGAAAATTGACGATGATCATCAACTTTATGATGATACTTACCCCGTTACCCAGTTGCTAGATGGCCAACTAATCGATGTTGAAGAAAACGCCATTGCGGCGATTAATGGCCGCCTTTTGGATGATTATATTAAGGATGCTAAAGGTGGTATCGGTCGTTGGAACAAGATGATTGCTAAGTTGGGTATTCAGTTTGAGCTGACGGCTCCCCATAAAGCATTTAACAGAGATATTGGGCAGTTCTCCGATGTTTGCGTGACGCCCCAAGGCGATATCGTTGAGCAGGCGACTTTTGAAGCCAACATTAGCAGCTACCTGCCCACTGAATCAGACCTGAATTATATTAATAGCTTAATGAAACCTTGTTATGAAAAGGGCCAATACGCCACCTGGATCAATCCCCCTAAAGTAGGTATTAATCAACGACCTGTTGATTTCGAATATGTGAAATTAGCTTAACCCCAAATAACCACCGGGCCTTGACTAGGTTAGTAAAGGGGGCTCAATGGTTATAAAAAAGAGTACTCAAGATGGTATTCATGCGGCAGCACCTGATTGACCCTGAAGTTTGTATTCGCTGCAATACATGCGAAGAAAACTGTCCTATAGAAGGGGCAATTGAGCATAATGATGACAACTATGTGGTCAATGCTGCACTGTGTGAATACTGCATGAATTGTATAGCACCCTGTCCTACCGGTGCGATTAATAATTGGCGCAATGTCCGGCAGCCATACTCTCTTGAACAGCAGTATTTGTGGGATGAGCTGCCCGCATCAATTGAGTGGGCAGATACTGAGGGTACTACCGAGGCATTGGAAGAGGAGGCAAATCAAATACTGGACGTGGCACATCAGGGTAGTGGCGTTGTACCTGCTCCTGCAACGGCTGCTCGGCCACAAATCAATTTGTGGAGCCAAGGCTCACCAGCGAAAGCCATTGTCGCGGGCAATTATAGGATTACAGAGGCCGGCACAGAGTCAGATGTGCGCCATATAATACTCGATTTTGGGTCCCAGAGCTTTCCTGTCTTGGAAGGACAGTCTTTAGGAGTGATACCTCCTGGAGTTGATGACAATGGTAAGCCACATGCGGTGCGTTTGTATTCCATATCCAGTCCTCGCGATGGCGAACGTCCAAATTACAATAATTTGTCATTGACGGTAAAACGCATTGCTTATGGGGAGCATGATGAAACAAAAAAGGGTTTGGCTTCTAACTATATGTGCGACTTGCAAAAAGGCGATGAGGTGGAGATTACAGGACCATTTGGCAGCACATTTCTTATGCCCAATGATGCTGCCGCCCACATTGTTATGTTATGCACAGGCACAGGGGTTGCACCATTTAGAGCAATGACAGAGCGGCGTCGCCGAATGGGTATAGTAGGAAGTGGTAAAACAATGCTCTTTTTTGGCGCACGTTCAGCCAGTGAATTGCCTTACTTTGGTCCGTTGCAAAAACTGTCTGGAGAACTACTAGATCAAGAGCTCGTCTATTCTCGTGTAGGGGCAGGCACTAAAGAATATGTACAGGACCGTATGCTAAAACGCGCTTCCGATCTGGCTGAATTGCTTGAAGATGAAGATAGCCACTTCTTTGTTTGTGGATTAAAAGGCATGGAAACGGGCGTGGAGAATAGCTTTAAACAGATTTGCTTAGAACACAATATGGATTGGGACAAAATTCGCACCACGTTGTTGGCCGAAGGTCGGTATCATATAGAGACTTATTAAGTGAATAGAGGAGCATGGCTCATGAGGAAATCACACATACTCAGGTGTCCTGTTGATGTCATAAATATGAAGCATCATGATCTTGCGCCATACAATGAAGTCACGAAGGCCTTATTATGTTAAAGCGACATATTTTGGTCGAAGATCAAGCGCAGCAAGTTGTTAACTCTAGCTGCAGAGGTTCATATGATTGAGTCACATACAACAGTTATGGCAAATGAAGCAAATTTGGAAACTTATATTGAATTGATTGGTAGCCGTGTGCGAGCTCTGCGTGCAAAACGGGGTATGACACGCAAGGATTTGTCTAAGCACTCCGAAGTATCTGAGCGCTATTTAGCGCAATTGGAGGCGGGTAAGGCGAATATTACTCTAGCCGTGTTGTGGCGTGTTGCTGAAGCTTTTGACATTCCTTTTGCTGAAATGATACCCGGCATAGAGCGCGACAAAGTAAGCCCGTTACTGATTAATTTGCTAGCCAACCTCAATGAGGAAAAACAGCAGGCGGCACTGCATATACTGAAGAGCCGCTTTAATGAACAGCCGGTAAGCTCGAGCGGTATAGCCCTCATTGGCCTGCGTGGAGCGGGGAAGTCAACTCTAGGCAAAGAGTTAGCTGCGCAATATGGCCGGCCGTTTATTCGCCTGACTAGCCTGATTGAAGAAATTGCCAACATGAACGTTGGTGAGATTCTCGACATGTTGGGTCAGAAAAAGTTTCGCCGTATTGAATTACAGGCTGTACAGCAGGTGCTTGCTATGGGAGAGCCTGTGGTTTTAGAAACCGGTGGTTCTTTGGTTTCACAAACGGATACGTTTAATTTGTTGCTAGAAAACTTTTTTTCAATTTGGGTCAAAGCGTCTCCTCAGGAGCATCTCCAGCGTGTTATTTCACAAGGGGATATGCGTCCCATGAATGGGTTTGAAGCAGCCACTGAGGACTTGAAGTTGATTCTGGAAGAGCGCGAGCCAGAGTATCGTCAGGCTGATTATGTGTTGGATACAGAAAAGCGAAGCGAAGCGGATTGTTTGGCCGAACTTAGCAAAGTAGCCGGTGGCTTCTTAAATATAGGAAGGTCTAATTATTAACTCCCAATGCAACTGGCCGAAGGCAATGGGAATAGAATGATAGTCGGTCTTGAATAATAAAAAAGGAGTAATAACATGAAAAATGCAGGTATTTTGATTACCATTGCTGCTAGCTTATTGAGTGCTTCTATTGCGTCTGCCGATGCAGTAAAAGTAGGGGTGCTCTTGCCTTACTCAGGTGTATATGCTGCTCTTGGTAAAGAGATTGATGCAGGATTCAACCTCGGCCTTGAAGAATTTGGCAAAGGGCTTGATTTGGAAATCGTACGGGAAGATTCAGAAGCTGACCCAGGTAAATCTATTGCCAAGGCACGTAAACTTGTCTTGCAGGACAAGGTGGATGTTATGACTGGCATCGTATCCTCAGCGGTTGCGGGTGCGCTTCGTGACTTTGTGCATGGTGCAAAAGTACCGTTGATGATCACCAATGCCGGGAATAATAGTGTTACTGGAGCTAAATGTAGCCCATATATATCGCGCTTCTCTTTTTCCAATGGCCAAATCAACCGGTTAATGGGGCAGTGGGTATATGATCAGGGCGTGCGAAAAGTATTCACTTTAGCTCCGGATTATACAGCTGGGCATGAAATGATCGACAGCTTTGCCGCAACTTTTGTGGCTGCTGGAGGTGAAATTGTTGGTGGAGAATACACGCCATTTAGGAAAACCAAAGACTTTGGCCCTTATCTGGCTACGGCAAAAGCATCTGGTGCTGATGCTGTTTATAGCTTCTATGCTGGTGGTGAAGCCATTACATTTGTGAAGCAATATGACAGCTTTGGTTTGAAAGCTAATATGCCATTGTTCGGTGCAGGCTTTTTGACATCTCCGTTGTATGTCAATGCGGAAGGGGATGCCAGTATCGGTGTGAAAACCGTATTGCATTATGTGCCAACGATCGACTCTGCAATCAATAATAGCTTTGTTGCAAAGTTCCAAAGCCAGCACGAGGGTCGTTCTCCATCAGAGTTCGCTGTGGCAGGTTATGATGCCGCTCACGCTTTGTCTTTGGCTATCCAACAAGGAGCAACGGATCGAGCGAGTATTGCTGAATCAATCTCAAAGGTATCTTTCACTGGCCCCCGTGGTGAAGTGACGATTGATCCCAAGACCAACAATATAGTTCAACCTCTCTATGTATATGAAACAGTTAAGAAGGGTGATAAATTGACTCAGAAGGTTCTGGCTCAGTTGCCAAACACACAAGATGATGTGAATGGTTGCTCTTTGTAGTTATATACAGCTACCTATAGGCCGGGTGTTTACACCCGGCCAAATTTGAGAATTTCTATGGATACCGGATTCTGGATTCTGCAATTTCTGAATGCTTTGCAGTTCTCTTTTCTATTATTTTTGCTGTCGGTAGGCTTGACTGTCATTTTCGGGTTGATGCACTTTGTAAACCTTGCTCATGGCGCGCTTTATGCCTTTGGTGCTTATGTTGCTGCCAGTGTTGCCGCCTCTTATGGCTATTGGGCAGGCGTATTTGTGGCACCTTTTGCAGTAGCTGTGTTGGGTTTAGTGCTCTATCAGTTTTTGATAAAGCGAATGCGATCATCTGGGCCTATGGCTCAGGTTTTGGTTACCTTCGGCCTCATGTTTGCCCTTTTGGATTTGACACGAATTATTTGGGGAGATCTGGCTCTGGCCCTTGATGTGCCAGCGTCGCTATCGGGCCGTATCAGTATTTTTGGTGTGGAATATCCTCTTTATCGATTCTTTGTGATGATGGTTGGAGCCATAGCTTTAATCATGCTTAATTTGATTTTGGCGCGCACGCAAATTGGCGCCATGATACGTGCTGGTGTTGATAATGACAAAATGGCTTCGTGTTTAGGAATTAATGTAGAGCGGCTATTTTTTATTGTCTTCTGTGTGGGTTGCGCTTTAGCCGGTATTGCCGGAGCTGTTGCTGCACCGCTTTTGTCCGTGGTCCCAGAAATGGGATTGGAAATTCTGATTCCTACTCTGATTGTGATCGTTATTGGTGGTTTGGGAAGCTTAAAAGGGGCGATTACAGGTTCTTTGATTTATGGTTTTGTACAGACCTTTGGTGCCGTATTTGCGCCACAATTTGCCTCGGTAGTAATCTATGTATTGTTGGCACTTATCCTGATTACCAAGCCTAATGGACTATTTCCATCGAGAGGAGGTTAAGACGATGTTCTATCAAACATCGACCCGTACTTTTATGTTGATCACCTTTACGCTGATCTGTATTTATGTCGCCTTTACGGCTGATTATTTTGGCTTAGAGATTTTAACAGAAATACTGATTTTGGCGATGATTGCCATGGCCCTGGATATGGTGGCAGGTTTTGGTGGCATGGTCTCCCTTTGCCATGGCGCGCTAGCCGGTGTTGGGGCCTATGCTTACGCGGTGTGCACAGCAAAGTTGGGGTGGAATGTGCCCCTGTCGATCGTATTGACCTGCTGTTTTACAGGTGTCATTGCTTGGATAATCGGTGCCGTTTGTTCTAGGACTCACGGAATTTATTTTATTATGGCTACGCTTGCCTTTGGGCAGATGGCCTATTCATTTGTATTTGAATCAGCATACTTGGGTGGTGATAACGGTCTTTCTGGGATTCCTCGGCTCGATCTTAGCGCCATAAACATAGATCTGTTTGACTCAAGAAACTTTGCTCTAGTTTGTTTATTTGCCTTGTTTTGTTGTTATCTCTTTGCCTGGAGAATATTGTCATCAGGCCTTGGTCGCAGCCTTGTTGGTTTGATGTATAGTGAGCAACGCTCACTCGCTATCGGACAGAATGTCAGTCGAATCAAAGCCCATGTTTTTGG
>JAAERS010000320.1 GCA_024230095.1 Gammaproteobacteria bacterium
CCCGACAGGATGAAAGCTAATGAAGCCGAACATAGTCTATACGTTACTAGAGCCGTCTCGCACAATGCTGGAATCTCTCAGCTTGTTTCGACCTTCCACCTTAGAGCCAACGCACGATCCTAAAATGATAATGGTAATACCTGGCTTCATGGCCACAGATCAATCTACCGTTGCCTTGCGCCGTGGCCTTGATGACATGGGCCACTACGTTACAGGCTGGGACGAGGGGCTTAACACTGGCTTAGACGATGAAAAGCTGATTCGCATAGCAGAGCAAGTGCGGGCGATGGATGACGGGTTCATTCTGATAGGCCATAGCTTGGGCGGTATATACGCAAGGCAGATCGCTAAAATGTGTCCCAACGTCAGCAAAGTGATCTGTATTTGCAGCCCCGTTAACTTGAACGCAGCCGATGCTATGACCGCTATCGAGGTGATTTACCGCAAGATCAACAGGGCCAGCGCTAAGACGATCAATGAGGTTAGCCACGCGCCGCTATGTGAGTCTATACACCTATTCAGCAAGACAGACGGCGTGTTGCATTGGGCCGCTTGCCAACAGCCGGCAGGCGTTAATATAGAGATCAAGGGCAGCCACTGCGGGGCGGTGGTGAATCGTAAAGTGATTGATTTGATAGGTAATATGTTATGACAGAATACACCGGCGGCAGTTCGTCGTATTACAGGGTGCTAGTGGAGACACCAACCACTGAG
>JAAERS010000321.1 GCA_024230095.1 Gammaproteobacteria bacterium
GAGTTCATTATTAAGCGTGCCGAAGAAGCCACCGCGGCCCAGGCTGCTGCGGCTGAACAAACAGCCAAAAAGCAAGCCATTTTAGATGCCATGCGCGCTGCCGGTCTAAGCCCCGATGATTTTATGGCCGAAGAGACACCGGTAAAAGCGAAAAAAACACGCAAGCCCGTCGCCCCTCAATACCGAATTACTGGTGACAATGGAGAGGTGCACGAATGGTCTGGTCGCGGCCGCACGCCAAAAGTGTTTCAGGCTTATTTTGATAAGGGCGGCAGCAGAGATTCTTGCCGTATTTAAAGTTAGTGGCGTAGGCTTTGGTTAATAACAAGGCCTACTCCTTAAGTATTATAATGCCAAAGGCAGTATGCCTTGTTAACAAATACAATAATTACCCACCCTCTTTTAAGGAACCCAAACCTTGCACTGAGGCAAGGCATCTTCTAATAGTTCTTGGAGGATTAATTTTGCGCCACTCTCACCATGCACTAAACGAATTTCTTTTGGTTTAATATGCATTCTTTTTACAAAGTTAATTAAATCCCGCTGACCAGCATGTGCTGAATAACCAGGTAGCTCTCTTATTTTTGCCTTAATATTAATACGCTGGCCGTCCAAATAAACATAACCCCCTTTAGGGCCATACTCTAGAATTTCACGACCGGGTGTGCCCGCTGCCTGATAACCTACAAATAAAACATCTGTACGCTTGTCACCTAGTAGCTGTTTTAAATAGTTAACCATCCGGCCACCGGCACACATACCACTAGCGGCCACCACCACAGCAGGCACTTGTTCTTTGGCCACTTGTTGCACCATTTGCCTATGGGCCTCATGACTATCCACGGTAATCAACTCAGCAAAAGACAATGGATGCCGCCCTTGTCGCAAACGCTGGTGCGCCTCCTGATCCCAGTAGGCCTCCAACTGACGGTAAACATCATTAAACCCAGCCGCCAGTGGGGAATCGACAATAACTCGCAAATTGGGTAAGCGCCACTGCCGCCGTTTTTGTAATACCGCTTCTAACTCATAAAGTATTTCTTGGGTACGGCCGATACTAAAGGCTGGAATCAACACCGTCCCACCATCGGCAAAACAACGCTGCAAAGCCTCTGCTAGCTGCTCCACACGGTGTGTTCGATCACCATGGTTGCGATCACCGTAGGTGCTTTCCAATACCAAACAATCACTTCGATAAGGCGACTTAGGCGCTGGCAATAACGGCGTGTTTGGCGCACCCAAATCACCAGAAAAGGTGACCCTACTGGCCGTCTTACCGACACCTAGCTGCACCTCAACATAGGCCGAGCCCAATATGTGCCCTGCGCGCTGCAAGCGCACTTGTATTTGATGATCTACTGTTTGCCACTGCTTATAGGCCAGCGGCACAATTTGTGATAGCAGTCGCTCAAGCACAGCTTTGATGATACTTGCATTGCGGGTCACCCCCACCTTAAGCGCGTCTTCGATCACCAGGGGCAATAAAATAGCAGATGGCTTGGAACAAATAATGGGCCCCTTAAAACCCGCCGCTAACAAGTAGGGGATGCGGCCCACATGATCTACATGCACATGTGTGACCAGTAGTGCTTGTATTGACTGCACAGAAAAATCAATACCAAGCGCATCGGCATGTGCGCCCGTTGTGCTTTGCTCACTGCCCTGCAATAACCCGCAATCAATCAATACACTGCGCTTGATCTGAGAGTTACACGCAGACTGACCCTGTTTATTTGGGTAATAGGTTAATTCGTGACAAGAACCCGTGACGCCATTAATAGCGCCATGGTGGGAGATTTCGTATCGCACTGGCCGCCCCTTGTTTGCACTGGGTGCTATTCAGTATAGCGACAAATGCCAGCACAATAGTATTTAATTTGTTAAACACGCTGGCACGGCAGGAAAGCAACGCAGAAAACAGCTATTTCTTGAATACCCCTAGCAGCTCACCATCAGTGATCACCAACAAACGGGTGATTTGACGCTGTTCCATAAGGGCTAGGGCATCTTCTACGCGGGTTTCTGGAGGTACGGAGGCTGGATTGAGGCTCACAAGGTTTTCTGCAGTCTGCACAAAGACCTGTTGACCATGCTGCTCTAACGCACGACGAATATCGCCGTCAGTGACCACACCAAGCCCGGCTTCTACCTGCACGATAGCTATACCCAAACC
>JAAERS010000322.1 GCA_024230095.1 Gammaproteobacteria bacterium
AGATCCAGATCAGAGCCATAACTAAGCTCCCAACCACCCACTTTACCATAGCCCACAATAATAAAATCATCACACGGACCATCTTCATTGCAGGGCTCACCATGGCGCTGACTTAATTCATGCCAAGCTAATTTAAGCACCTGCCGCAACACCGTTTCCGCAGTAAAAGTCAGTTGATCACTCACCTGCATCAACGGTAATGTGCCCGTCACTTCTTGGGCCGCGACGCGCAAGGCATTGGCATGTTTAAAATGCCGCAGGGTCTCCATAAGCTGTTCAATATCATCCTCAGAGACACGCAACAAACGCTGCTGTAAATCTTGAGTCAGAGCTAACTGAGTGGGCACGTGAAACAAGCTATGCACATCCAATAATTCGTCTAATAAAGAAGGCTGACGTGCCAAGAAATCAGCAAACCAAGGGCTAGCTGCACACAAGTCTACAACCAATTTCAAGGTCGAGGGGTTCTCCTGCAGTAGTACTAGGTAAACGGAGCGGCGCAATACAGCCTCAATCAATACCAACACACGGGCTAGAGTTTGTGCCGCATGGAGTTGTAAACTGCACAACTGCAACAACCCTGGCAGCAACTGTGCCAAGCGCTCTTGCGCCACGGCCTGCATACATCTGGCGGCGTGACTCTGGTATAGACTTAATAGGTGTTGCAGCACCACATCTGGCTCATTAAACCCCGCCTGGCGTAGCAGTTGTTGCCATTCATCAAAACGAACGGTGTCATCATGACCACCATTTAACAGGCCTAACTCACCACATAAAGCCGCAATAGCAGGTATCTCATCGTTACCCGCTTGGTCTTCGTCTTTACCAGACACCACCATATCAAATTGGCTGCGCACAAAAGTTCGCTGTTGTGTTATTTGGGCATGCAAACTTGGCCAATCATCAAACCCCATAGCATAGGCCAAACGGGCCTGCTCTATGTTTTGCGTTGGCAACTCCTGAGTTTGTTTATCTTGAACCCCTTGAATGGCATGTTCCACATCCCGCAAAAACCAATAGGCCGTTTTTAATTTTCTAATTTCGTGGCTCTGCCAACCGGCCACGTCGGGCAATAGATCCAGCACTTGCATGAGGCTGGTGGTTTGTAAACGCTGATCTCTACCACCACGAATTAGCTGGAAGGCCTGACCTATAAACTCTACCTCTCGAATACCACCACTACCTAGCTTGATGTTATTATGCAAGCCACGTCGGCGCACCTCGCTGGCAATCATCTGCTTAAGCCCTCGCAGGGACTCAATGGCGCTATAGTCCAAATAACGACGATAGACAAAAGGCCGTAAGGTTTGCAGCAAGTCAGCCCCGGCTTGCAGGTCACCG
>JAAERS010000323.1 GCA_024230095.1 Gammaproteobacteria bacterium
AACGCACAAACAGGTTCAGTAGTGCCAGACTCAATGCCAACTAGGGGCCTGCAACCAAGCCTGAATACGAGTGCTAGTTTGCGCACCCATTTCATCCATAATTTCTTGTAGTGGAGTTTGTTGAGGATGATATAGTTCCAAGTCGACAATGCCAAGCTGCTCTCGAGCCACACTATAAACATTGCCTAAACCATCAATCAAACCCATAGCCACCGCTCTTTCGCCATGCCACACAGCCCCACTAAACAGCTCTGGATGGGGCTTTAAGCGCTCACCTCTACCCACTTTAACCGCATCTACAAATTGCTTATGCACTTCTTTTAACAAGGCTTCGTAAGCCACTCTCTGACCTGGTTTCTCAGCTTGAAAAGGATCCAAAAAATCTTTGTTATTGCCAGCAGTATAAGAGCGACGTTCAATGCCTACCTTCGCCATCAATTCAGTAAACCCAAAACTACTGCCTATCACCCCAATGGAACCCACGATACTGGCTTTATCAGCGTATATATAGTCCGCCGCCGCAGCGATATAATAAGCCCCCGAGGCACCGACATCACTGATCACAGCATACACAGGTTTATCTGGATATAGAGACTTTAAGCGGCTAATCTCATCGTACACGATGCCTGAATGCACAGGACTACCACCGGGACTATTGACGTCCAAAATGATGGCCTTCGCATAATCCGACTCAAAGGCAGCGATTAGACTGGGAAGTATTTGTTCGCTACTGGCTGGCGCGCCAGTCATAATCGGGCCTTGTATTTCGACCAAAGCCACATGTTCTTGCGTATATACTGGTTGTTCGTCAACACTGAACCAGACGCCAATCAATAGGCTAAACAAAAATACGAAACTCAACGTCTTAAACAATATTCCCCAACGCCTACTGCGTACCTGCTCATGTTGAATATCCTTGACCAAAGTGCGAATAAGGCGCCACTCTTTGCTGGCTTCTATATCGGCCTCATCGGATTGTTTGCTAGCTTCATCAGCTAGGTCTCCACCAGCGTTAGTTTGATCCAATTTCTGCCACTGATTTTCACTCATTTTTTGGTTTCCCTAAACATCACTGACTTATATTCCTAAAACCTAATTATGGGGCCAATAAAGTCAAATATCAGCCCCTTAGAGACAATTATGTCGTACAATGAAGAACACTCAGGACAAAATTCCATACGAATTACACCAACAAGGATGCTTTATGGATACCGTTGATGCCCTTATTTCCGCTCAGGGCAGTTTAGATATACTCACCTTAGAAGAAGCACAACTGCTGCAGAAGTCATCCAATAGCGAACTTTACCACCTGTTTCGCCAATGTTGCTTAGCCGTACTCAACTGCGGCAATGATGAAGATGACATATCCCGTTTATTAGCCCGCAACGAGCCCTTTGACGTCGAAATAGTCTGCCAACCTCGTGGTGCCTTGCTGCAACTCTACAACGCCCCCAGCAGCGCCTTTGTCAACGACGAGATGATTCTTGGGATTAAGGAAAGTCTGTTCGCTGTATTACGTGATATCGTCTATATCCATAACCACCTTCTTGAGCCTAGCAATAAAAATCTAAAAAGTTCTGAAATTACCAATCTAATATTTGAAATCCTGCGCCATGCCCAAGCCCTGATACCCAGGCGACACCCTAAAATAACCGTTTGCTGGGGCGGTCATTCCATTAACCCTGTGGAATACAAATACACCAAAAAAGTTGGTTACGAGCTGGGCCTACGTGGTCATGATATATGCACTGGATGCGGCCCAGGAGCTATGAAAGGCCCCATGAAAGGAGCTCACATAGCCCACGCCAAGCAGCGCTGTCAGGATTTTCGCTATATTGGCATTAGTGAACCTGGCATCATCGCAGCGGAATCACCTAACCCCATGGTTAATGAGCTGATCATCATGCCTGACATAGAGAAACGTCTCGAGGCATTTGTTCGCCTAGGCCATGCCTTTGTGGTATTCCCAGGTGGTGTAGGAACAGCCGAAGAGATCCTTTATTTACTAGGTATACTCTTACACCCCCGCAATACCCATATTAAAATGCCGTTGATTTTTACCGGGCCCAAAGAAAGCGCCGACTATTTCGCCCAAATCGATAATTTTATTGCTGAAACGCTAGGCAACCAAGCCCAACAACTGTATGACATCATCATCGACGACGCCAGTAAGGTAGCTAGTCAGGCCTACAAGGCGACACAAGAAGTCGCCATACAACGGCAGGATATGGATGATGCCTTCCACTTTAACTGGCAACTGCATATTGATGAGGACTTTCAGCAGCCCTTCGTACCTACCCATGCCAATATGGCAAACTTGTGCCTGAGTAAAAATCAAAGCCCCGACAAGATGGCCGCCAATCTCCGCAAAGCCATGAGTGGTATCGTAGCCGGCAACGTCAAGCAGTTTGGTATTCAACAGGTGCGTCAACATGGCCCCTATCGCTTAACGGCCGATGCAGACCTAATTGATAAGCTAGAAAAACTGCTGCACAGCTTCATAGAACAGCAACGCATGAAGCTACCCAGCGATAAAACCTATGAGCCTTGTTACTTAGTTCAAGGGCACTAATCAGGCTATCGTTTTACTATTAAGTAGACCTTCACACTCAGCCTGACTCAGTTGCAACCAGTCTTCAAGCACTTGCTGGGTGTGTTCGCCCAGCATTGGTGCCGCTTGGGTGTAGCGAATGGGTGTAGCTGAATACTTAATGGGATTAGCAACACTAGCCGCCTTGCCCAGCCCCTTATGCCCTAAATCAAGCTGCATACCACGGGCTTGCACTTGTGGGTTGGCAAACACTTCATCCAAATTACAAATTGGACCACAAGGCACCCCAACCTTATGCAGCTCCTGCAGCCACCATTCCGTCGTGTGCTGGGCTATTAAAGCTTGTAATTGAGGCACCAGTATCTCACGGTTAGCCACTCGCAAGGCATTACTGGCATAGTCGGCATGCATACCAAGCTCCGGTTGCCCAGCGACACTGCAAAAGCGCTGGTATTGACCATCGTTACCAACGGCCAAGATAAAGTGCCCATCGGCGCTGGCAAATACTTGATAAGGGACAATATTAGGGTGAGCGTTGCCCAAGCGTTGCGGGTTATTATTGGTAGCCAAGTAATTCATGGCCTGATTAGCCAAGGTGGCAACCTGCACGTCCAATAATGCAATATCCACCTGTTGTCCCTGTCCGGTGCGTAATTGATGAATCAATGCCCCTTGGATGGCATTACTGGCATACAAACCCGTTAGCACATCAGCCAGCGCCACCCCCACCTTCATGGGCTCGCCATCAGCAGCACCAGTAATACTCATCAAACCACCCATAGCTTGAATCATGAAGTCATATCCGGCGCGATCCTTATAGGGACCTGTTTGGCCAAAACCAGTAATGGAGCAGTAAATTAATTTAGGATTTAAAGCTGACAAATTGGCAAAGCATAAACCATATTTGGCCAACCCCCCCACCTTAAAATTCTCAATTAATACGTCGGCTTGTTGGGCTAACTCGCGAACAAGTTGCTGTCCCTGTTGACATGCCATGTCGATACAAACTGAACGTTTACCGCGGTTGGCGGCATGGAAATAGGCCGCCTCCTGCACATGCTCATTACCGTCGACCCCTACTGGCATATAGGGTGGACCCCAAGCACGGGTATCATCACCCGTCTCGGGTCGTTCTATTTTGATTACGTCGGCGCCCAAATCAGCCAACATTTGACTAGCCCAAGGGCCGGCCAAAATACGACTCAGGTCAAGCACCTTTATGCCCTGTAATGGCAATTCAATACTCATCACCAGCCCTCTTTAGCGTAAGGTTTTGTAATCCTAACAATCTAACAAAATGCCTGAATGCCCGTCTGTGCGCGTCCCAGTATCAGGGCATGCACATCGTGGGTGCCTTCATAGGTATTCACCGCTTCTAGGTTCATAACATGACGAATAACACCAAACTCATCACTGATACCATTACCACCGTGCATATCCCGTGCCTGACGAGCCACATCCAAAGCTTTGCCGCAGTTGTTACGTTTAAGCAGCGAAATGAGTTCTACTGGACAATTATCAGCGTCCATTAAACGCCCCATTTGTAAGCAGCCTTGCAAGCCTAACGAAATTTCCGTTTGCATATCAGCTAGTTTCTTCTGAATCAGCTGAGTTGCCGCTAAAGGACGTCCAAATTGAGTACGATCTAAGGTATATTGTCGCGCTGCATGCCAACAAAATTCAGCGGCCCCCATGGCTCCCCAAGCAATGCCATAACGAGCCTTGTTCAAACAACCAAATGGACCGGCTAAGCCCTTCGCATTCGGCAACATATTTTGTGCTGGCACAAACACGTTATCCATAACAATTTCACCTGTCGTCGAGGCCCGTAAGGAGAACTTACCCTCGATTTTTGGTGTGCTGAGCCCCTCCATACCACGTTCTAGTATAAAACCACGAATGACACCATCTAACTTAGCCCAAACCACCATCACGTCGGCAATGGGTGAGTTAGTAATCCACATTTTGGCGCCGCTCAAGCGGTAACCACCATCAACAATTTCAGCGCGGGCTTTCATAGACCCTGGATCAGAGCCAGAATCAGGCTCGGTCAAACCGAAACACCCAACCCATTCTCCAGATGCTAGCTTAGGCAGGTACTTCATGCGCTGCTCTTCGTTACCATAAGCATAAATGGGGTGCATGACCAAAGATGACTGCACACTCATGGCAGAACGGTAGCCACTGTCAACCCTTTCTACTTCCCGCGCCACCAAACCATAACAAACATAACTAACACCTGCACAGCCATATTTCTCAGGTATGGTCGCGCCCAACATACCCAACTCGCCCAGTTCATTCATGATTTCTCGGTCAAATACTTCATGGCGATTACCATTCTGTACACGACTAGCCAAACCCTGCTGGCAGTAGTCATGGGCAGCATCTCGAACCATGCGTTCTTCATCGCTAAGTTGTTGGTCTAAAAAGAAAGGGTCTTGCCATGAAAATTCGGTACGTGTAGCCATCGTTTATGCCTCTTGATCGTGCAGTTAATCAATTATTACATGGGCAAACAAAGTTTTAGCCCAGTACATGAGCCCATATTATCGTTATTTTTTCATAATGTCGATATTTTTAGCTGGTAAGTACAATCACTCCAGGCGATGTTGTCCATTCAGATTGCACCGCCTTAGATCAGCCAATAAGGCACCCTCTTAGCTTTGCGTGAAATTTAAGGGCATAACTACCGATTAGCTTAACCCTTATTTAGCAGCAAACCATGGACGCAAGGTATGATTCATATAGTCAATTCATACAGGCCAAGAGCACCCTCGACTAACCGCACAGCCGTAAACGAACTGGCGTCAATCATGTTGGTTCTTAACACCCTTTGTTCAACGGCCATAAAGCCCCTGTGGAATGGCTAATTACATGCGCAAACCACCATCTAGCTCAATCAAACGACCAGTGAAATACTCATTTTCAATAATAAACAAGGCACTGTCTGACACCTCTTGAGGTTTACCCAAACGGCCTACGGGAGCAAGTTTTTCAAGTCGTTGCAACATTTCAGGTTTCATAGACGCAGTCATATCACTTTCAATGACACCCGGGGCAATGCCACCCGTGCGAATATTAAAGCGCGACAGCTCACGCCCCCACGTTGTGACCATGGAAGCCACACCGGATTTAGTAGCCGCGTAGTTGGTCTGCCCCATATTACCAGCACGCGCAATACTGGAAATATTAATGATCACCCCACCATTGCCGAAATTGGCCATTGCCGCCGCCGCTTCGCGACCACACAAGAAGGTGCCCGTTAAATTAACGTCAACAACTGATTGCCACTGAGACAAACTCATCTTATCAATTAATTGCCCATCTTTATGCTTGATCAGCAAACCATCTCGTAATAATCCGGCGTTGTTAATGAGGCCATCTAAACGCCCAAAGTCTTTACAAATTTTAGCAAAGGCCGCTTCCACACTGGCTTCGTCGGCCACGTTACAAGCATAGCCTCGACTCTCAGGACCACAAGTCTTTGCCGCCTCTGTAGCCGCAGTTTGATTTAGATCCAAGAGCGCTAATTTCCCTCCCTTGAGAGCAATCGCTTGCGCCATAGCCAAACCTAAGCCACGTGCGGCGCCAGTGACAACAAATACCTTGTTTTCTACTTGCATATTTTGTTCCTATAGCCTTAATTTTTTTGGTAATGCTGATAAATACTAGAGAAGTCCAGACGGCCATTACCTTGTTCACCATGGGCTGCAAACAATGCCGCTGATTGTTCACCCATGGGCACCATGGAATCCCCAGCATGGGCGGCTCCCAGAGCAAGCCCTAGATCTTTATTCATCAGGTCTACCATAAAACCACCCTGATAATCATTACTAGCTGGAGTATTGGGCATTACACCCGGTACCGGATTATAAATCTCAAGAGTCCAATTGCGGCCTGAACTCTTAACCATAATGTCAGATAAGACTTTCGGGTCTAAGCCATTATCAACACCCAATTGCAGAGCCTCTGCCGTGCCCGCCATAAGGATACTCAAGAGCATGTTATTGCACATTTTGGCAATTTGCCCAGCACCAGCCTCACCTGCATGAAAAATGTTCTTGCCCATCGCTTCCAAGACAGGCTTAGCGGATTTGAAACTACCCTCAGTACCACCCACAATAAAACTGAGTGTTCCAGCTTGCGCTCCACTTACTCCGCCAGACACAGGCGCATCGACAAAGTCGATGCCCGCTTGAGCTGCCTTAGCACCAACAGCTTGGGCTGTGGCCACATCAATGGTACTAGAATCCACCACTAAGGTCCCCTTAGGCAGCAGCTGTAACAAGCCCTCATCGTGCAAATATAGAGCAGCTACATGCTTGCCTGCAGGCAGCATGCTGATCACAACTTCGGCACCAACCACCGCTGCCTGGGCAGAATCAGCGACTATGCCACCATTGGCTTCTAAAGCACTCAAAGCTTCGGGTACCAGGTCAAAAACCGTTACTCGGTGGCCCGCTTTAACGAGGTTGATTGCCATTGGCCCACCCATGTTTCCCAAACCTATAAAAGCAATATTTGTCATTGTCATTCTCCACTTATTTTCTAACTTGCCGTCGCTACATGCAGCAGGTTTATTATGCGTAATCAGGCAGAACGATAGCCTGCTGATCATAAAAACGATCTATCCACTTAGCAGGCACCTCGGCGATCGATGCATATCGCCATGCTGGAGTGCCATCCTTATCAATTAATAATGCACGTATACCTTCTTGAAATTCACCCAATTTGGTGGCGTTAACTGCAATGTAATACTCTTGCATGAAGGCATCGTACCAGCTTGCCACTGGTTGTTGCAGTTGGCGGTAGGCCAAATGCAGGCTTGTCGGTGAGCCCTTGCGCATAGTATTAATAGCTTTGTCCAACCACTTACTGCGCCCTTGCATGTCGTTCAGACCATGGTAAATGGCCAGCAAATCACCAGCATTCATGGTTACCACTAGGTCATCCCATAACTCATCGATATCTGATTCAGGAGCCTCCGTATTAGTGTTCGACAAATCGGCTACCACGGTTTGCATAAAGCCCCTAAAATCTCTTTCAGTTGCGCTATGCCACTGCTGCAGTCCCGCTACTAAAGATGCATAACTTTGCTCAGCCAACTGCACATCAGCCAGTTGCAAACGACAAGCATCAGTAGCATTGACCATGGCCCCTGTTAGGCCCAGAAACAAACCTAGCTTGTGCGGTACTTTTTGTAAAAATAAACTGGCTCCCACATCAGGATACAAACCTATAGAAATCTCTGGCATGGCCAAGCGGCTAGATGGGGTGACTACACGAATATCAGCGGCCTGATAAATACCCATGCCACCACCCATGACATAACCATTGCCCCACACCAACAAAGGTGTATTGAGATTATGCAACATCATATCTAGGCTGTATTCTAAATTAAAAAACTGTTGACCAAAGTGCTGATTTTCATGAGCCATAGCCGCATAAAGGTCTCGAATATCGCCTCCAGCGCAAAAAGCTCGTTCACCCGCGCCTTTGATAATGATGGCTACCACATCCTGATCGGCATCCCAAACTGGCAGTTTCCTCATCAAAATCTCTATCATTGCTGACGTCAAAGCATTTAAGGACTTGGGCGAGTTTAATGTGGCCTCAACTATTCGTGCACTGCCTTGAGTGGCATATTCCGTTATAACTACAGCTGTATCTGTCATAATTATGTGTTAGTCCAATTTGGCTTACGCTTTTCTAAAAATGCCTGTACGCCTTCGGTCTGATCATTGCTATCAAACAAGCGTACAAATTCATCGCGCTCGTAAGCCATGCCTGCAGACATGGGCTCTTTACGCGCTGTTTGAATCAAGCGTTTGCAGGCAGAAATACTTGTGGGACTCTGGCGCTCAGCCTTGTGAGCCCAATCCATAGCAGTGGCCAAAGCCTCTCCTTGTTCAACTACAGCTTCAACCAAACCAATATCCAAGGCTTTTTCAGCACCCACTCGTTCACCACATAGAATCATCCGCTTGGCCCAACCTTCACCTACTAACCAAGCCAAATTTTGGGTACCACCAGCACAAGGTAATAAACCTACAGCGGCCTCTGGTAAAGCCATCTGCGCATGACGTTCGGCAATACGTAAATCACACGCCAAAGCCACTTCCAAACCCCCGCCCATGGCATAGCCATTAATAGCGGCTATACTCAAGCCACGAAATTGGCTTAAGGTTTCAAATGCCCGGCCAAAGGCCGTCGACATATCTGCTGCCACCTGTTTATTCCCATCAGCGAATAGCTTTAAATCAGCACCGGCTGAAAAAAACTTTTCACCCTGCCCAGTAATCACCAAAGCATAGATGTTTTTGTTCGCATTGAGTTCATAAACTAAGTCAGTTAGGGCCTCTAAACTATCTCGGGTCCAAGTATTGGCTGGCGGATTGTTCATAGTCACTTGTGCAACGTGACCTTCGATAACTACTTCAATTGCATCACTCATTAATAACTCCCAATTATAGAATGGCGGCACTATCGGCCATTAGCATACGGCGTGAAATAATCACCTTCATGATTTCATTGGTACCCTCCAAAATGCGGTGCACTCGGGTATCACGTAAATAACGTTCCATAGGGTATTCCTTAATATAACCATTGCCACCAAAACACTGTAGTGCCTCGTCGCAAATCTGGTAACAACTATCCGTCGCGAGGCGTTTAGCCATGGCACAGTAAGTGGTAGCATCAGGGTCTTGATGGTCTAGTTTAAAAGCAGCCAAACGTACCATCTGACGAGCCGCAACTAGGTCTGTATTCATATCAGCCAATTTAAATTGTAATCCTTGGAAAGCGGCTAACGCCTTACCAAACTGTTTACGTTCATTAACGTAGGCCACAGCATCCTGCATAGCCTGTTGGGCGGTACCAATACTGCAGGTAGCAATGTTGATGCGACCGCCATCAAGTCCTTGCATGGCAATTTTAAATCCCTCGCCTTCAACGCCCAGCATTTGGCTTGCCGGCACCCTCACCTGATCAAAATTAATCATGCGTGTAGCCTGTGCATTCCAACCCATTTTGTCTTCTTTGCGGCCAAAACTAATTCCTTGCGAATTGGCATCCAAAACAAATGCCGAAATGCCTTTGGGTCCGTCTTCACCGGTCCGGGCCATAAGCACCAACACATCCGTTTCGCCCGCTCCCGAAATGAATACCTTGCTGCCAGTAATAACATAGTCATCACCGTCTTTGACAGCCTTGGTTTTTAGTGAAGCCGCATCTGAACCGGCATTAGGCTCTGTCAAACAGTAGGAAGCAAGACACTTTCCGGAAGTAAGCTTTTCAGCGTATTTTTCACAGCTAGATTGACTACCAAAACGGGTCACCATCCAAGTAGACATGTTATGTATAGTGAGCATAGCAGTGGTCGTGGTACACCCCATAGCGAGTTGTTCAAAAATCAACGATGAGTCTAAGCGGCTTAAACCAAGACCACCCCACTCTGGATCAGCGTAGAGCCCACAAAAACCAAGCTCACCCGCTTGTTGCATAGCCGCTAAAGGCCAAATAGCCTCGGCGTCCCATAGAGCGGCATTAGGCGCCAACTCATTGCTGGCGAACTGCTGCGCCAGATCGACGAAAGCACGTTGCTCTTCGTTTAAATCAAAATTCATATCCGTTACCCCTTATACCAGCTCTATGGCTATGGCTGTGGCTTCGCCACCACCGATGCACAAACTGGCTAGGCCTCGCTTGAGGCCTTTATTTTGCAAAGCCGTGATTAAGGTTAGAATGATACGCGACCCGGTGGAACCAACCGGATGGCCTTGCGCACATGCTCCGCCATACACATTCACCTTGTCAGCCGGAATATCCAGCTCTTGAATGGCTAACATGGTCACCATGGCAAAGGCTTCATTAATTTCAAACAAATCCACATCATCCACATGCCAATTTAATTTGGCCAGCAATTTTTGCATGGCGCCAATCGGTGCGATGGTAAACTCAGCAGGTAAACGGGCATGACTACTAGTACCAATAATACGGGCCACGGGTTTCATAGCATGTTGCTTTACCGCTTGCTCTGAGGCCAATAGCAAAGCTGAGGCACCATCAGAAATAGAACTAGAGTTCGCTGCCGTCACAGTGCCTTGGCGCTTAAATGCCGGACGCAAGCTGGGGATTTTTTCTATCTTCGCTTGGCCTGGCTGTTCGTCAATAGTCACGGTTGTTTCTGTATGACGAGTTTTGACGATAACGGGTTCAATTTCAGCATCCAGATCACCGTTAGCAATAGCGGCATTGGCTTTGCTTAAAGAAGCAATAGCAAAGGCATCCATCTGTTCACGAGTCAGTCCATAAGCATCCGCCGTATCCTGCGCAAAACTACCCATCAAGCCGCCTTCATAGGCATCTTCCAAGCCATCAATAAACATATGGTCAAGCACTTGAGCGTGCCCCATCCGCAAACCCTGGCGCACCTTAGGCAGTATATAAGGCGAATTGCTCATACTTTCCATACCGCCACACAACATTATCTGTGCAGCATTAGCCTTAATCGCGTTATAAGCCATGATCGTGGTTTGCATACCCGAGCCACACATCTTGTTAACAGTAGTACAAGGAACAGATTGGGACAAACCTGCACCTAAAGCCGCTTGACGAGCAGGCGCCTGACCTTGGCCTGCTGGCAACACACAGCCCATGTAAACCTCGTCAACTTGCTCTTTGGCAATACCCGCGCGCGACAGGGCACCGGTAATGGCGATGGCACCCAATTGCGGTGCGGTGCAACTGGCCAGACTGCCATTTAGGCCCCCCATAGGCGTGCGACTACCAGCAACAATAAATACAGATTTTGACATTGTTTGTTTACCTTTTTTGTGAGAATCAATGACATAAGCCCGTTCAAATACGGGTCTATGTATGATTCTCTATACAAATATCTAATGCACTTATAGTAAATTATGATTGACGTTTACGTTAACGTCAACTTATTATAGCAATCATGAATAGTACTTCGAGGATTCTTTCATGCCTGAGCCTATCTTTACTATTGGCCAATTGTCGAATGAATTTGACATCACCGCCCGCAGCATAAGGTTTTATGAAGACAAACAACTATTAGATCCAAGGCGTGAAGGCCAAAAGCGTATCTATAGCAAACAGGATCGAACTCGCCTCAAGCTAATACTTCGTGGCAAGCGCTTGGGTTTATCTCTGGATGAGATTCGACAGATTATTGACCTGTACGATCCAGCTGCAACTAATAATGACCAACAACTGATGGTGCTATTGAACAAAATCAAACAACGTCAAATGATTCTGGAGCAACAACTTCAAGACATCAATGATATGCAAAAAGAGCTACACGAGGCAGCCCTTCGCTGCCGCGGGGCCCTTACTGACAAAACTTTAATAATGGAGTAAATCCTATGTTTAGCAGATACAGCAGCCTCAACTTCGGCCTTGGCGAAACCGTTGATATGTTACGAGATCAGGTCAACCAATTTGCCGCTAAGGAAATAGCACCCTTGGCTGAAGAAACCGATGTTAGTAACCAGTTTCCTATGCCCTTGTGGCAAAAAATGGGCGCCATGGGACTACTAGGCATCACAGCCAAAGAACAATACGGTGGTGCTGAGATGGGGTATTTGGCCCACTGTATTGCCATGGAAGAAATTAGCCGCGCCTCAGCTTCCATTGGCCTTAGCTATGGTGCCCACTCAAATCTCTGTGTGAACCAAATCCATCGTCATGGTAGCGATGAACAAAAAGCTAAGTATTTACCCAAATTGATCAGCGGCGAACATGTGGGAGCCCTTGCCATGAGTGAGCCTGGCGCTGGTTCCGACGTTGTCAGCATGCGCCTAAAAGCAGAACTAAAAGGTGACCATTACATACTTAATGGCAACAAAATGTGGATTACCAATGGTCCCGATGCCAGTACCTATGTGGTGTACGCTAAAACCGACGTGGATGCTGGTGCCAAAGGTATTACCGCCTTTATCATTGAACATGATTACCCAGGTTTTAGCCGCGCCCAAAAACTCGACAAGTTAGGTATGCGTGGTTCCAATACTTGTGAATTGGTATTTGAGAACTGCGAAGTGCCCGCTGCCAACATTCTTGGTCAACTAAACGGTGGTGTGCGTGTACTCATGAGCGGATTGGACTATGAGCGCGTAGTATTATCCGGGGGGCCATTAGGCATCATGCAGGCTTGTATGGATATCGTGGTGCCTTATATCCATGACCGCCAACAATTTGGACAAAGCATTGGTGAATTCCAATTGGTGCAAGGCAAGATCGCCGATATGTACACACAAATGAACGCTGCTCGTGCCTATGTATACGCCGTAGCCAACGCCTGTGACCGAGGCGAGACAACGCGTAAAGACGCCGCTGGTGTCATCTTGTACTCTGCTGAACTGGCCACCAAGATGGCCTTAGACGCGATTCAGTTACTCGGTGGTACAGGTTATATCAATGAATCGCCAACTGGCCGTTTGTTACGTGACGCCAAACTCTATGAAATTGGTGCTGGAACATCAGAAATTCGTCGTATGCTGATTGGCCGCGAACTGTTTAACGAATCTCATTAATAAACAAACAGCCCGAAAGCGCAACCTTTGAGGCTAACCAAGAATCACCCTATAGTGGAATACCCTTATGGCAACTCTAACTAGCAAGATAAACAGCCAAAGTGCTGAGTTTCAAGCCAAAGCCAGCGCCATGCAAACATTGATTGAGGACTTGCAATGGCAGGTCAGCAAGGTCATAACAGGCGGTGGAGAAAAATACCAAAACAAACACCTAGCGCGTGGTAAATTGTTACCCCGACAACGCATTGAGCACTTACTCGATCTCGCTTCACCGTTTTTGGAACTATCTCAGCTAGCCGCCCATGGCATGTACGGCATGCATATACCTAGTGCCGGCATAATTTGTGGCGTTGGATTGATAAATGGCCGTCATTGCATGGTGATTGCTAATGATGCCACCGTTAAAGGTGGCACCTACTTTCCTATGACAGTGAAAAAGCACTTACGGGCGCAAGAGATTGCTCAACAAAACAACCTGCCTTGCGTTTATCTGGTCGACTCGGGTGGCGCCAACCTGCCACAACAAGATGAAGTTTTTCCTGACAAAATGCACTTTGGACGTATATTTTTTAATCAGGCCAACATGTCTGCCATGGGAATCGCCCAAATTGCCGTTGTTATGGGCTCATGCACTGCCGGCGGGGCTTATGTACCCGCCATGGCCGATGAAAGCATTATAGTGAAACAACAAGGCACTATTTTTCTAGCGGGGCCGCCTTTAGTGAAGGCCGCCACTGGTGAAGTAGTCACGGCTGAAGAATTAGGTGGCGCTGATGTCCATTGTCGTACCTCGGGGGTAGCTGACCATTATGCCGAAAATGACGAACATGCCCTGTTGTTAGCTCGCCAATGCCTAGCCAACTGCCCCAAACCTGAAGGCAATACTCTCACCCGTCAAACTAGTTCGCCACCACGTTACCCAGCAGAGGAAATCTATGGCATTGTTGGTACTGATTTGCGTAAGCCTTTTGATGTTCGTGATGTCATTGCCCGTTTGGTAGATGACTCTCAATTTGATGAATTCAAGGCCCTGTACGGCACCACCTTGGTATGTGGCTTTGCCCATTTAGACGGTTTTCCAATCGGCATTGTGGCCAATAATGGTGTTTTGCTTTCTGAGTCAGCGCAAAAAGGAGCACATTTTATTGAGCTTTGCTGTCAACGACACATACCTTTAGTCTTTTTACAAAACATCACCGGCTTTATGGTTGGCAAAAAATACGAAACAGAGGGTATCGCCAAACACGGAGCAAAAATGGTGACCGCCGTGGCTTGTGCTAAGGTACCAAAATTCACCATTATCATTGGCGGGAGTCACGGTGCAGGAAACTATGGCATGTGTGGCCGTGCTTACGAACCCAATTTTATGTGGATGTGGCCCAATAGCCGCATCTCCGTGATGGGTGGTGAACAGGCCGCCAACGTCCTAACCCAGGTTAAGCGTGACCAACTGGCTGCCCAAGGGGAAACTTTCAGTGATACAGATGAAGCCGCCATGCGCCAGCCCGTACTAGAACAATATGAAAATCAAGGCCACCCCTATTATGCCAGTGCACGCCTGTGGGACGATGGTATCATCGACCCCAAACAAACCCGCGATGTACTAAGTTTGGCCCTCGCCACCAGCTTCAACCAACCACAACAGGAAACACGCTTTGGCGTGTTCCGCATGTAAATATGTAAGGAGCTACCCATGTCTGAACAACGTGTACTGTGTGAAATAGACGAGCGTGGCATAGCCACCATCACCCTTAATCGCCCTCACAAACATAATGCTTTTGATGATGTCATGATTGGTGAGTTAATCGATCATCTGCAGAACCTCGCTACCAACCTGCAGGTTCGTGCCCTTATTATTTCAGCCACTGGTAAGAGTTTTTCTGCCGGTGCCGATTTAGCGTGGATGCAGCGCATGGCAGAATATGATCATGACGCTAATATAGCTGACGCCCAACAACTGGCAAAATTAATGCGTTTATTGGATGCCTTTAACCGCCCTACACTCGCCTTGGTCAATGGCGCCGCTTTTGGTGGTGCTATCGGGCTCATGGCCTGCTGCGACAGTGTGATTGCCGTGGATAATGCACAATTTTGCCTAAGTGAAGTACGCATTGGCCTCATTCCTGCCGTAATCAGCCCCTTTGTAGCCAATAAGCTAGGCCACTCATGGGGGCGACATTTAATGACCAGCGCGGCTGTATTTGACGCCCAACAAGGCTTACAGATTGGTTTGATTCATCAGCTGGTAACTGCCGAAGCATTAGCGTCTGCTGGCCAAGCATGGGTTGAGCAAACGCTCAATAACAGCCCTCAGGCAGTCGCCCACATTAAGGCCTTGTTACGACAGTTTGACAACCAAACACCGCTTGCTAAAAATAACTTAGCCAACACGGAGGCCGCTACCACAAAGGCTATTGCTGATATTCGTGTGGGCAAAGCCGGTCAAGCTGGCCTGCAGGCTTTCCTTAATAAGCACCCCGCTCCATGGCAACAACCAAAAAAGGAGCAATAAGCTCATGTTGAAATCTGTATTAATCGCCAATCGCGGTGAAATCGCTTGTCGTGTTATACGCACCGCTAGGACTATGGGCATGCGTACCATCGCCGTGTATTCTGACGCGGATGCCAACGCTTTACATGTCAAACAAGCAGACGAAGCCTGGCGTCTTGGCGGCGCCGCCGCCGCTGATAGTTACCTATGTGCAGATAAGATTTTGAACATCGCCCTGCAAGCCGGTGCCGAGTGCATCCACCCTGGTTACGGGTTCTTGTCTGAGAATGCGGACTTTGTTACATCCTGTCAGGCAGCCGGTATCGTTTTTGTAGGCCCGGACGCCCTTGCCATTCAACAAATGGGAAGTAAAAGTGCCGCTAAACTAATCATGCAAGATGCAGGTATTCCCTTGGTACCCGGTTATCATGGTGCTAATCAAGACCCTGAATTTTTGCAACAGCAAGCCGATACGATGGGCTACCCACTACTCATCAAAGCCATTGCCGGTGGCGGCGGCAAAGGCATGCGGGTTGCCACCAGCAGTGCCGAATTTAAAACCCAACTTGGCGGTGCACAACGCGAAGGGCAGTCCAGTTTTGGCAACCCTATTGTGTTGCTTGAGCGTTACCTATTGCAACCTCGACACGTTGAAGTACAGGTGTTTTGCGACCGCCATGGTAATGGAGTTTACCTCGGTGACCGCGACTGTTCTGCGCAACGTCGCCACCAAAAAGTGATTGAAGAAGCCCCTGCACCGGGCCTGTCTGATGATTTACGCCAAGCCATGGGGAGTGCCGCAGTTGCGGCTGCCAAAGCCATAGACTATGTTGGAGCAGGTACCGTGGAATTCCTGCTTGATAAGGATGGTTGTTTTTATTTTATGGAAATGAATACCCGCCTACAGGTTGAGCACCCGGTTACCGAAATGGTAACCGGCCAAGACTTGGTCGCATGGCAGCTGCAAGTGGCTGCCAACCAGCCGCTACCCCTGCAACAAGTAGAGATTCATTTACAAGGTCATGCTGTTGAAGCGCGAATTTATGCCGAGGACCCTGAACAAGACTTTCAGCCATCAACCGGCACCATTAACCACCTGCGCCAACCAACCACAGATCAGCATGTTCGAGTTGATACTGGCGTATTGGAGGGTGATGTTATTAGCTCCTTTTATGACCCAATGATTGCCAAGCTCATTGTCTTTGCTGATGACCGTGAACAAGCCTTAAGCAAACTCGACACCTGTCTGCAGGATTACCATCTAGAAGGCATCAATACCAACATAGATTTCCTGCGTAAACTGACCACCTTAGAAGACTTTGCGCAAGCCAAATTACATACCAACATTATCGAACAACATCAGGATCAGCTACTGGGTAAAAACAAATTTAATTTTGATACCACCTTAGCGTTGGCTTGTTTGGCCTTAGCTCCGGATAATGACCTAGCAGGTTTACGCTTAAACCAACCTTCTCAGGTGAGTTTCTCAATCCACGTTGATACCCGTGAGCTTCATATCAACTTGCAACTGGCTGAAATCTACACGGCAAACTTCAGTGATGCCGCTGGCAATTCAGGCAAGGTGGTATTTACCGGCAGCAAAACCGATGAGCACTTACGATTAAGTCTTAATGGTCAAATGACAAAAGCGAGTTATTGTCAATTTGGCGACCGACTTAGCATTTTTAGCCCAACGGGTAAATTGGTAGTGCAATTGCTGCAGCCTCAGATAGATAATTTCAACCAAACCCGTCAACATGATGCTGGTGATATTGTGGCCCCGATGAATGGCAGCCTCATAGCCTGCTTAGTTGAAAGCGGCCAAAATGTGGACGAGGGTGAGGCTTTGTTAGTGGTAGAAGCCATGAAGATGGAGCATACTATCTATGCATCAACAGCAGGTATTGTGGGTGAAATTTATTATCGTGTTGGCGACCTAGTGGCCGCTGAAGCACAGCTATTACACCTAAATCCTTTGCCCCAAGAAGCTTAGGAAGGAGCGCCATTATGAATCTACCTAAACAGGTTCGAATCGTTGAAGTCGGGCCGCGCGACGGCCTGCAGAATGAACCCGGTGCCATGCTGTCAGCTGACCTCAAAGCCAACCTGATTAACCGCCTTGCTACTAGCGGCCTACAACATATTGAAGCCGCGGCCTTTGTACACCCAAAGTGGGTGCCACAAATGGCCAACAGTACCGAAGTACTGCAGCGCATTACGCGTCACCAGCATGTTAACTACAGTGCATTAACGCCTAATATGCAAGGCCTGCGACGCGCCCTAGAGGCCGGTATAGATGAAATTGCCGTCTTTGGCGCAGCCAGCGAGAGTTTTAGCCAACGCAACACCAATTGCAGTATTGATGAAGGCTTGTCACGTTTTGCGCCAGTTATCAAAACAGCCCAAGCCGAGGGCTTGAAAGTAAGGGGTTATGTGTCAGTGGTAGTGGACTGCCCCTATGAGGGGCCTGTTGATCCACAAAAGGTCGCCCAAGTCAGTGATGCCCTGATGCAAATGGGTTGTTATGAAATCTCACTAGGAGACACAATTGGCACAGCTACACCTGGAAGAATGCTAGACATGCTCAACGCCGTCATGCACTTTGTGCCAGCCAGAAATCTTGCTGGTCACTGCCACGATACCTACGGCCAAGCCTTGGCCAATGTCTATGCCATGCTACAAGCGGGTGTCACCTGTTTTGATGGTTCGGTCGCAGGTCTTGGCGGCTGCCCTTATGCACAAGGAGCAAACGGAAATGTGGCAACAGAAGACTTAGTTTACCTGCTACACGGCCTAGGTATACACACCGGAATTCAACTTGATCGATTGATTAAAATTGGCTGCGACATCAGCGATCTATTAGGCCGTCACAATAGTTCCAAAGTGGGTGTAGCCAACCATTAATTCGTCTATAATCTAGCCGTCAATTCATTAATATATTGTTATCGCGCTAAATTATTACAATTAAAACATATACTTAAGGTTTAATTACATACTAATTAACCCTCCAGCATCCACCCAACCAGTGCAATGAACTTACTGACAGATACCCATTTGGCAAACACTATGACGCAAAAACCACTCTGGCAACCTAGCACACAACGTATTAGCAATAGTAATATGCATCAGTTCATGGAAAACATAAACGATAAGCATCAGCTAAACATGCAGTCCTATGCTGACCTACACGCCTGGAGCGTGGATGATATTGCTTTATTCTGGGATGAAATTTGGCAGTTGTCTGACATGCAGAGCCAACACAAAGGCGAGCGTATTTTGATCAATGGCGACAGGATGCCCGGTGCCAACTGGTACCCAGATGCCAAGTTAAACTATGCACAAAACCTGCTTAAATTCCGTGATGATAGAACCGCACTGGTATTTCGCGGTGAAGATGATACACGCCATAGTCTGACTTATGCTGAACTCTACCTGAGGGTGGCACAACTAAGCAGCGCCTTGCGCCAACACGGAATTAGCCCAGGTGACCGTATAGCTGGTTTTATGCCCAATGTCATCGATACAGTGGTGGCTATGCTAGCCACCACCAGCCTTGGCGCTGTGTGGAGCTCATGTTCTCCTGATTTTGGTATCAATGGTGTGCTGGATCGCTTCGGGCAAATCAAACCTCGCATTTTGTTTACTACCGACGGTTACTTGTACAACAACAAAACCCTTAACTCCCTCGAGCGCGTTGCTGGTATAGCTGCCAAGTTAAATAGCATCGAAAAGATTATTGTTTGTGACCATGTCACCCAAAAAGCAGATCTAGCAGAATTACAAGCGACAGCACCTGATAAAGCTATCCACTTGGAAGACTTTATTGACCGACATGCAACCACTATTGACTTCACCCCGATGAACTTCAATGACCCCTTGTATGTCATGTATTCATCGGGCACAACCGGAGTACCCAAGTGTATCGTGCACAGCATTGGTGGCACTTTGCTGCAACACAACAAAGAACATATTCTGCATACCGACGTGAAGCGAGAAGATGTCCTGTTCTACTACACAACCTGTGGGTGGATGATGTGGAACTGGTTGGTGAATGGTTTAGCCGTCGGTTGCACGGTCGTACTTTATGATGGCTCGCCATTCAAAACACCGACTATTATGATGGATATAGCGCAACAAGAAGGTATCAGTATTTTTGGTACCAGCGCCAAATATATAGCCGCCATAGAAAATGCTGGCGTCAAACCGGCGGCAAGCCACAATCTCAGCAAGCTGCGCACACTCCTGTCTACCGGTTCGCCACTGGCTCATGAAAGCTTTGACTTTGTCTATGAACATATTAAGCAGGATGTACTGTTGGCCTCCATATCCGGCGGCACAGACATTCTCTCCTGCTTCGCCCTAGGTTGCCCTATCCTACCGGTTTATCGTGGCCAGTTGCAGGCCCCAGGCCTTGGCATGGCGGTAGAAATCTATAATGACGAAGGGCGGCCTATCCTGCAAGAAAAAGGAGAGCTAGTTTGTAGTAAGCCGTTTCCTTCCATGCCCATCTATTTTTGGGATGACGCCGATGGCTGCAAATACCATGACGCTTACTTTGATCAGTTCGATAATATCTGGGCGCACGGTGATTATGGTGAAATTACTGCGCAACAAGGCATTATTATCCACGGCCGCTCAGATGCCGTACTTAACCCAGGTGGCGTGCGTATCGGCACGGCGGAAATCTACCGACAGGTGGAAGCCGTGGAAGGTGTTATGGAAAGCATTGTTGTGGGCCAAAACTGGCAAGATGACGTGCGGGTAATTCTGTTTGTAGTACTGCAATCTGAAATCGACCTAACCGATACACTAGTGAACAACATCAAACAACAGGTTCGCGCCAATACGACACCACGTCACGTGCCAGCTAAAGTAATCCAAGTAGCCGATATACCGAGAACCATCAGTGGCAAAATTGTAGAACTGGCGGTACGCAAAGTGATTCACGGTGAGCCAGTAAAAAACAAAGATGCCTTAGCCAACCCAGAAGCCTTGGATCTGTTTGTTGATCTGCCTGAGTTGCAAAGCTAAAGTGAACCTACTCGACACCCTGCCTAAGCTATTGCAAACAACGCCTACTGGCGGTTGGCGAGTGGCGCATTATGCTGCCCTTGACCAACTTCATATAGGTGGCCTACCCGCTACAAGAAAGCTGTTGAACTGGCTACCAAAAACAGCCATCAGGGGGTTGGACATGGGGGCCGGACTAGGCGGGTGTGCTCGTATACTGGCCCTTGAACATGGCTGTGCCATGACAGCAACGGATATTGATGCTGACTATATCAAAGCGGCACAGTTACTGGACCAAAATCTTGGCACACCAACTACCTGTCATTATCAAGTTGCCAATAGTCTTGACCTACCATTTTCCGACCATCACTTTGATTTTATTCTTAGTCAGCATGCCATGATGCCTATCGACAACAAAGCCAAACTATTGCAAGGTATCAAGCAGGTACTAAAGCCCGGTGGCAGTTTATTATTACATGAAGTTTATCTAGCTCCTGCCCAGTTGGCAGATGCCGTTGCCTACCCAACACCATGGGCCAACGAGAGGGCCAGCAGTTACTTACAGACTTGGCATGAATTCGAAGCGCTCAGCCAGCATCTTGGTTGGCATGTAGCCCAACATAAAGATGAAACAGCACATAGTTTAACTTGGTTGCAGCAAACACGAGCAGCCAAAACTACCACACACCCACCGGCGCTCAATGCCCGTTTGGCCTTGGGCAAAGAAGCCGGCAAGATGAGTGCAAATGTACTTTACAATCTACAACAAGGGCGAATAGAAGTGCATAGCGCAAGACTGGTTGTACTATAGGGAATTAATGGCTTTTTGGCGTATACCCCATACATTTTGGCCAATCATGTTACCTATTATCATCAGACTCCCGCCTACCAGAACCCACCAATCAAATAGTTCGCCAAAAAGCATCATCCCCAAAACAGCGATGATAGGTAAG
>JAAERS010000324.1 GCA_024230095.1 Gammaproteobacteria bacterium
CTTACTGGTGTTGAAGAACAACCGTGGTGTGGAAGAAAACCGTGCTCGCCATATGGATTATGGGGTGCAGTTTAACCGCTTGATGTATCAGCGTCTGATCAAAGGTGGCAACATCACCATGTTCAGCCCGTCAGATGTGCCTGGCTTATATGATGCCTTCTTTGAAGATCAGGATTTGTTTGAAAAGCTTTACGCTGAAGCCGAGAATAATGCTGCCATTCGTAAACGTACCGTGAAGGCTGTAGATTTGTTCAGCAAGTTTGCTCAAGAACGCGCTCAGACAGGGCGCATCTACTTGCAAAACGTTGATCATTGTAACACCCGCAGCGCATTTGATCCGGCCAAAGCCCCGGTCCGTCAAAGTAATTTGTGTTTGGAAATTGCCTTACCAACATCGCCACTGGAAAGCATTGATGATGCTAGCGGTGAAATAGCTCTGTGTACATTGTCAGCCTTTAACTTGGGTGCATTAAGCAGCTTGGATGAGTTGGAGAACTTGGCCGATTTGATTGTGCGGGCATTGGATAGTTTGTTGGATTATCAGGAATACCCGGTGCCCGCGGCCTACGAAGCGAGCATGAAGCGTCGTACTTTGGGCGTGGGAGTGACTAACTTTGCCTACTACTTGGCTAAGAACGGTGTCCGCTACTCCGATGGTTCGGCCAACAATCTGACCCATCGTACGTTCGAAGCCGTGCAATATTACTTGCTGAAGGCGTCCAATACGTTGGCTCAAGAGCAGGGAGCTTGTCCGGCTTTTGGCGATACCTTCTACGCCCAAGGCAAGATGCCCATTGACACCTATAAGCGGGATGTTGATAAATTCTGCGACGAAGCTTTGCATTTGGACTGGGATGGATTGCGCTCGAGCATCCTTGAACACGGCCTGCGCAACAGTACGTTGACGGCATTAATGCCGTGTGAAACCTCCAGCCAAATAACCAATAGCACTAATGGTATTGAACCACCGCGTGGTTTCGTTAGTGTGAAAGCTAGTAAAGACGGCATTTTGAAGCAGGTAGTACCGGAATTTGAACGCTTAAAAGGCAGCTACGAGTTGTTGTGGGATATTCCGAATAACCAAGGTTATTTACAGCTCATAGGCATTATGCAGAAATTTGTTGATCAGGCTATTTCTGCTAATACCAACTATGATCCGGCACGCTTTGAAAATGAAAAAGTACCCATGAAGCAGCTATTGAAAGATCTGTTGACGGCCTATAAGTATGGTGTGAAAACCCTGTACTATCATAATACCCGTGATGGTGCCGATGATGGCCAGGATGATGGCTGTGAAGGCGGCGCTTGCAAGCTTTAATACCGATTAACGTATCGCTAAACTGAAGAATTTAAGTATGACTTACTCTACTTTTAACAAGGTCAAAAATGACGCCCTGAAAGAGCCTATGTTCTTTGGCCAAAATGTCAATGTTGCTCGTTATGACCAGCAGCGGCATGCTATTTTTGAAAAGTTAATTGAGAAAC
The DNA here is from genome assembly GCA_024230095.1 of Gammaproteobacteria bacterium. Lineage (GTDB taxonomy): Bacteria > Pseudomonadota > Gammaproteobacteria > Pseudomonadales > Balneatricaceae > Njordibacter. The sequence goes on from JAAERS010000324.1 coordinate 1,486, forward strand.
AGCTGTCTTTTTTCTGGCGCCCAGAAGAGGTCGACCTGTCTTCGGACCGAAAAGACTTTATGGCTATGCCAGAGCACGAAAAGCACATATTTTTGAGCAATTTAAAGTATCAGACATTGCTTGATAGTGTGCAGGGACGCTCGCCTAACGTCGCCTTTTTGCCGGTGGTATCTTTGCCAGAACTAGAGACTTGGTTAGAAACCTGGTCCTTTAGTGAAACGGTCCATAGCCGTAGTTACACGCATATTATCCGTAACGTGGTGTCGGACCCCAGTGTGGTATTTGATGATATCGTCGATAATCCAGAGATTGTCAAACGTGCTGAATCTGTAACTCGCTATTACGATGAATTTATTGCCAAGTGCAATTTGTATAGTTTGGTCGGCGCAGGTGAACATCAACTCAATGGTGAAACCGTGGTGGTTAATTTGCGCGAATTAAAGCGTTTAATGTACCTTACTATCACGTCGGTCAACGTCTTAGAAGCCGTGCGCTTTTATGTTAGTTTTGCTTGTAGTTTCGCGTTTGCTGAGCGTGCCATCATGGAGGGTAACGCTAAAGTGATCAAGCTGATAGCCCGTGATGAGGCGCTCCATTTGGCGGGTACTCAGCACATGATGAACCTTATGGCACAAGGCCAGGATGATCCAGAAATGGTTAGCATCGCTGCCGAATGTCAGGACCAAGTAATTCAGATCTTTGAAGAGGCGGCGGAACAAGAAAAGGAATGGGCTAGCTACCTGTTTAAAGACGGTTCCATGATTGGCTTGAATGCCGAAATTCTTAAGGAGTATGTGGAGTATATTACTAATATACGTATCCGTGCTTTAGGATTTGATGATCTATACCCAGGTCGTAATGCAAACCCATTACCCTGGATGAATGCTTGGTTGGTGAGTGATAACGTGCAGGTGGCACCCCAAGAAGCGGAAATTAGTTCCTATTTAGTAGGTGCTATTGATAGCGACATGGATGACGCTGACTTTGATGACTTCGACCTGTAATCGGGCTCACTAATATGTTAAAAATGGGGCCAGGTGATAACCATCTGGCCCCATTTTTTGTGACCTGCAGCTTTGCCGATGCGATTTTAAGACTTTATGAGCCACTCTACTGTCACTGTCAATAAAACTACCGTGTTTGACTATGATGCGGAATTTTCTTTGCTAGATAGCATGGAAGAAAACCAGGTGCCTGCTAATTACAATTGTCGTGGTGGGTACTGTGGGCTGTGCAAGATAAAGTTGACCCAGGGGCAGGTTACTTGGGTGCAGGATAGCTTGGTATCACTTGATGCGGACGAAGTGCTCGCATGTTGTTGCGTGCCCGATGGGCCAATTAGTATCGAAATGTAGTTTGGGTTCTGCTGACGGGTGAATAACCCGACCTATACCAAGCATAGGCCGGGAACAAGCCGCATTATCGATTCATACGTGCTTGCTTTAAGGTGTCAGCGATTAAGAAGGCCAACTCTAGGGCTTGGTCGGCATTGAGTCGGGGATCACAAGCGGTATGATAACGGTTGTGCAGATCCTGTGCGGATATCGCGTGTGCGCCGCCCATGCATTCAGTGACATCTTGGCCCGTCATTTCAAAGTGCACTCCGCCAGCATAAGTGCCTTCGGCGGCGTGCACGTCAAAGAAACCTTTCACTTCACGCAACACATCACTGACCATGCGGGTTTTATAACCTGAGGAGGATTTCACCGTATTGCCATGCATCGGGTCTGAACTCCACAAAACCTCGCGACCTTCGGCTTTCACTGCACGCACCAAATCTGGTAAATGTTCAGTAATATTGTCGGCCCCCATGCGGGCAATAATATTGATGCGACCTGGCTCATTTTGCGGATTTAATATGTCCAGCAAACGCAGTAGATCGTCGGTTTTCATGGTGGGCCCTGCTTTGAAGCCTAAGGGGTTTTTAACACCTCGCAAAAACTCCACATGGGCACCATCAACCTGACGGGTACGGTCGCCAATCCATAACATATGCGCCGAGCAGTCATACCAGTCGCCCGATAAGCTGTCTTGACGAGTTAAAGCCTGTTCGAAGTTTAACAATAACGCCTCGTGAGAGGTGTAGAGGCTGGTCTCATGCAGCTGTGGCGCTGTTGTTGAAGTCACACCACAGGCCGCCATGAAGTTTAAAGACTGGTCAATCTGTGCTGCTAAGTGCTCATAACGCTCACCTAGTGGGCTGTTCCCTACAAAGTCGAGGTTCCATTGGTGAACCTTATTGAGGTCCGCAAAACCACCTTGTGCAAACGCTCGCAGTAGGTTTAGTGTGGCAGCTGACTGGTTGTAGGCCTGTACCAACTTTTCTGGATTTGGAACTCGTGCGTCAGTGGTGAAATCTAGATCATTGATGATGTCTCCGCGGTAGCTAGGGAGAGTAATGCCATCGATGGTTTCTGTATCAGCGGAGCGTGGCTTGGCGAATTGACCAGCCATGCGTCCTACTTTTACCACTGGACAGCTGCCAGCAAAGGTCAGTACCACAGCCATCTGTAGCAACACCTTAAAGGTGTCGCGAATATTCGTGGCATTAAACTCGGCAAAGCTCTCAGCGCAGTCGCCACCTTGCAGCAAAAAGGCTTTGCCATGGGTAACATCGGCTAGTTGCCGCTTTAGGGCCC